>JBARDR010000414.1:0-2871 GCA_049795335.1 Gelidibacter sp.
CAACATATCATTATAAGGTTGGGAAGCTAAAGCAATGACACTGGTTAAAAACTGTACTTCAGGTGAGTTTTTAAGCAGTAACGATTCTGAAGAAATAATGGGAACGCCTTCAATGCTCAGATACTCCGCAAGTGCGATGCCTTCTTTGGTTTTTCTGGTAATAATGCAGATATCCCGTAATTCAAAGTTATTTTCTTGGGCTTTTTGGATTGCTTCCAGCACTTTTTGGCCATAGGCTTGGTCTTTATCTTCCGATTCAAATTCTAAAAATGAGAGTTCAATAAAGCCTTCACCATCTAAAAATTGGTGTTGATGGCTCGCTTCATAAATGTCCTGATGTGAGCGATTTGAAAAAACGAAAGTGGATAAATGTTTGAAAAAATCATTGTTAAAGCTCACTATGGTTTCTAAGCTTCTATAATTGGCAGGCAAGTTTGCAACCTGTTGTGGGGTATAAAAGGGTTGTTGATCTTCTGTGTATAAATCAATAAACTGTTCAGCTTTGCCGCCCCGCCATCTATAAATAGCCTGTTTTGCATCGCCCACTAACATGGCAGATCCCGTTTCACCCTTTAAATTTTGACCGGAAATAGCATTATCGATTAATGGAATCAAGTTTTCCCACTGCTTTGTTGACGTATCCTGAAATTCGTCAATAAAATAATGTTTGAACTTTTCGCCGATACGTTCATAAATAAATGGTGCCGGCTGCGATTTTATTTCAGTGCTGATGAGGTTGTTGAATTCTGAAATGAGAACTAAATCTTCATCGGTTTTGATGTCCTGAAGACTTTTATAAATGGCATTCAAAACAGATAAAGGTGTTATGTTTTTAAGCACATTCCTGAGAAATTTAACATGGATGATGCTTTTTTTTGTATGTTCAAAAAACCTCGCGATATTTTGTTGAATTGAATCTATCGACGCCCTCTTATAGGCTTCAAGACGCTGCGGATAAAGTGCATTTCCTTCTAATAAGTCCGTTTGCCATTTAAGATTATCAAGATTGACGTTGAAATTACCTTCTCCTAATTTTAAAAAATGTTTAGGTAAGTAACCGCTTGAAAAATCGCTATGCTGTAAATCGTTATTCTCAATCAGTGCAAGTGATTCCTGAGCTTCTTGAACAATATCTTCTTCTAATTGCCTAATTTGAATAATAAGTTGAGTTTTGAGGCCTTTAAAATCCTCCAAGGATTTATCTTTTAAAGAGTCAATATAGGGAATGTCATTTTCATTGACCAGCAATTGTGCAATCTGATTAAAATCAAAAGAGACATCCCAACTTTTGTCCTCATCTGCTTTTTCAATGGCAAAATCGACCAATATTTTTGTAAGCTCTTTTTCGGTTCCTGCTTTGTCAATTAGTTGATCTACCGCTTTTGAGAGAATGGTTCTGGTGTCTAACTCTACTTCAAAATTGAGAGGCAGTTTCAAATCATGAGCAAAAGTTCTTATCAAACGATGATTAAATTTATCAATCGTTGAAATATCAAAAGCTGCATAATTATGAGCAATAGTGTTTAAAATGCCTTTTGATTTTTGATGCAGATTTAGTGCACCAATATCCAGTTCATTTGAAAGCATTCCAAACATCGGCGTTGGTTTTTTTATAATATCAGGATCTGAAAATGCAATCAGCATATCAACTACACGTTCTTTCATTTCGGCAACAGCCTTATTTGTAAAGGTTAGCGCCAATATGTTTTTAAAAGCGTGCGGTTGATTGGAAGTAAAAAGGATTGTTAAATAGGCTTTGACGAGAGTAAAGGTTTTTCCACTACCTGCCGAAGCATTATAAATTAAAAAAGGAGGCTGAACGTCCATTATTTGGTTTTTGATACAAGATAAAAACTAATGCCGATTTATCAGGTGTAATTTCAAGTTTTCGATGGTAAATGTGATGATAAGCACTGTCAGAAGGCAACGTTAAAATTTTCTTAAGTCTTAAGCAACGACGTGTTTAATATTTTTTAATACACGGTTTTATGTGTAAATTTGGGTAGAATAAATATTAACACATAAAAAACTTATACACTATGGCTTTCGAATTACCGAAATTAAAATATGCGTATGACGCTTTAGAGCCTCATATTGATGCAAGAACAATGGAGATCCATTATACAAAACACCATCAAGGATATACCAATAATTTAAATGCTGCAATTGAAGGAACTGATTTAGCAGGAAAATCCATTGAAAATATCTTGATTAATTTAGATATGGACAATAAGGCTGTTAGAAATAATGGTGGCGGTTATTATAACCATTCTCTATTTTGGGAAGTCTTAAACCCAGAGTCTAAGGGAGAATTGTCTGGAGATTTGAAAGCTGCCATTGAAGCAGAATTTAAATCTTTTGATGCATTTAAAGATGAATTTAGCAAAGCTGCGGCTACACAATTTGGCTCAGGATGGGCGTGGTTGTGCGTACATAAAGGAGGGAAAGTTAAAATCTGTTCAACGCCAAACCAAGATAATCCATTGATGCCTGGTGTAGGATGCGGTGGAACTCCGATTTTAGGATTGGACGTTTGGGAGCATGCTTACTATCTACATTACCAAAACAGAAGACCAGATTATATCAATGCATTTTTTAGTATAATCAATTGGAACGAAGTTGAAAGACGCTACGCAGAAGCGAAGTAAATTTTTGACTTTAATAATTTATAGAAGAGCAAACTCAAATGGGTTTGCTTTTTTTTTTTGAATGAAGAATTTGATTGAAATAAATTTTGGCAATTGATGTCTGAGATTTATTTTTTCAAACAAAAGAATTCAAATGAAAAAAGGTGAACGAGAGTTCACCTTTTTTGCCCCAAATCTACCATGAACTTAACCTACTTATGTTATGGTGGAGCAAATATAGGAG
>JBARDR010000415.1:0-2468 GCA_049795335.1 Gelidibacter sp.
CCGTAACGCCAGGCGGTGTTGACGAATATGTGATCGGAAGTCCGTTGTTTAAAAAGGCAACCCTTTATTTAGAGAATGGCAACACCTTTGAAATTTCTTCAAAAAACAATTCAGAAGCTAATGTGTATATAGAGTCGGCCAATTTAAATGGAAAACCCTATAACAACACCTTTATAAAATTCGATGACCTTCAAAAAGGAGGGGTTTTACAATTTAATATGGGCAAGACTCCAAATAAAAAATGGGGAACTGCGCCAGAAAGTGTGCCGTATTCGTTAAGCACATCTAAAAAATGAATCACTATAAATTAAATAACCCTACCAGTCGACAATCGTTCTGAAAGGGTTCTTTAAAACAGACTGAAAGTCTGTTGCATTCGTGAAATAGATAGAAATTAATTTACACAAGTATTTTAGGGAATTCGTGCAAATTCGTGAAATTAGTGTCAAAAAAATTAGAGTCTAAGTAGACATAATTATACTTTAATTCAAAACCAATTAACAGAAAATGAAAGATATGAGGTTAGTAATTCTTTTTGCAATGTGTTGCATTCCATTTATCAGTGTTGCACAAGAACCAGCCGATTATGTCAATCCATTTATAGGCACCTCAAATTATGGCGCTACCAATCCTGGAGCCATCGCACCACGGGGAATGGTTAGTGTCTCGCCGTTTAATGTGTCTGGATCACAAAATACTTTGGAAAAAGACAGTCAATGGCTTTCCAATCCGTATGTGCATGAAAACACGTTTTTAACAGGGTTTTCTCATGTTAATTTGAGTGGGGTAGGTTGTCCTGATTTAGGTGTGATCCTAATGATGCCAACCACAGGCGAGCTTGAAACCAACCATTTAAAGTACGGCACGACCTACACCAATGAACTTGCAAAACCTGGATATTACAGCACACAACTTTCAAAATACAATGTCAAAGCGGAGATGACGGCCACCACCAGAACTGGTGTGAGCAAATATTCATTTCCAGCAGGAAAATCCAATATTCTCATCAATTTGGGAGTGGGATTGACCAATGAAGAAGGTGCCACGATTAAAATTGTTTCGCCAACCGAAATTGAGGGCATGCGTAATGTGGGTTCGTTTTGTTATTACAAACCAGAAGAATCTTATCCGGTTTATTTTGTGGCAAAATTCAGTAAACCTGCTGATGAATTTGGTGTATGGAAAAAAACGAGAGCCTATGATGGTTTAGAAGCCCAATGGATGCCATATAATGGAAAAACACGTTTGTATAAAGGCTACAGAAAAGAAGTTATTGGTGATAGTATCGGGAGTTATTTTACCTATAATTTTGATAAGCCAACGCAAGTTGAAGTGAAAATCGGCGTGAGTTATGTCAGTATTGAAAACGCTCGGGAGAATTTAGAAAAAGAAACTCAAAGCTTGACTTTTGATGACATCTATAAAAACACAGCGTCGCAATGGAACGACTTATTATCTAAAATAGAAGTGGAAGGGGGCACCAAAGATGACAAAACCATTTTTTACACGGCATTATACCACACTTTAATTCATCCGAATACCTTGAATGATGTGAATGGCGAATATCCTACCATGGGCAAACGTGAAACCGTCAAAACCAAGGACACGCGATTTACCGTGTTTTCCTTATGGGACACCTATCGCAATCTGCACCAATTAATGAGTTTGGTCTATCCAAAGCAACAATCGGATATGGTCAAAAGTATGCTCAATATTTATGATGAAAGTGGCTGGCTACCCAAGTGGGAACTCAATGCCACCGAAACCACGACTATGGTTGGCGATCCTGCGGGTATTGTTTTGGCAGATACCTATTTGAGAGGGATTCGCGATTTTGATATTGAAAAAGCATATGAAGCTATGCGAAAAAGTGCGATGCAGTTAGATAATAATCCGTTACGTCCTGGATTAAACGACTATATCAATAAAGGTTATTTGACCACAAAAACCATCCAAAGTGGATCGGTTTCTACCACACAGGAATATAATATCAGTGATTTTGCCTTGGCGCAATTAGCGAAAACCTTAGGGAAAAAAGAAGATTACAAATTGTTTTCTGAACGCTCGATTACCTACATAAAATTATTTGACAAGCAATTCAATCTATTGCGTCCAAAAAACGATGATGGGTCGTGGTATTCGCCATTCAATCCTAATACAGGCGCTAATTTTGAAACCAATTTAGGTTTTATCGAAGGCAATTCGTGGCAATACACGTTTATGGTCACACATGATGCCAAAGCTTTAATGAAGTTGATGGGCGGCAAAAAGAATTACGTCGCTAAATTGGATGAAGTTTTTGATAACAAGCAATTTGATATGGCGAACGAACCAGATATTGCCTATCCGTATTTATACAATTATGCGTCTGGTTATGAGTGGAAAACGCAAGAGCGCGTGACGAATTTAATCAATGAGTATTTCACAAATAAACCTGCTGGTTTACCAGGCAATGACGACACAGGAAC
>JBARDR010000416.1:0-2503 GCA_049795335.1 Gelidibacter sp.
AAATGCTCCTAAAACGCTCCTCATCGATCGTTAAATGGATTTTTATCATCAGTCTTTTGGAATTTGCCTTATGGGCATTTCTATCCTTTTTCTTAAAGGATACCGAAAACGCACAACATTTTGATAAAATGGACTCTGATTACCTCATCATTCCCCTAACTGTTTTAGGATATGTGGTGTTGGCATATTTCTTCTTCTTATTCTATAGGAATTACAGGAAAATTTCAGTGACGGACAACGCCAAAGTGCTGATGGAGAATATTTTAAGAACTCGAAAAACAGTTAAGAATTATGTGTTTTTCAATCTGGCATTCATGGCGATTATGTTTGTGGCCGTGTTATATATTGAATTTGACCAAGACAAAGTCTTAATCAGTAAAGCGCAAACCGCTGCCGCTAATGGCGAAGCGTTCATGTTCTATGCCAAAACCATATTGCTTATCGCCGGTGTAATTGCTGTTTTCGCAGCCGTCTTACTGTTTTTCTACTGGTTAATCTATGGATTACTGCTCAGTAAACTTAATAGGAATTATAAAGAATTGAAAAAATTAGAGCTATAATCTAGTTTTTTCAATGCTTATTCCTCTACTTTATACCTTCTGAGCTTGTTCAACTCCTCTTGTGCCCTCAGTTCTTCTTGCGGAATAACCTTTAGAAACGAAGGGTGTTGCTCAATGGCGTATTCAATTTTTTCTACGATCTGATCGATAGTTTCATTTTCGTAATCGATAACCAAAGGCGCTTTAATCTCCATCGACTGAAGAATATTTTTCTTTTTAACGCGAAGTCCCTTTTTATCGAATGAACGTCTAAACCCGTCAATCACAACAGGTACAACAATCGGTTTGTAACGCTTTATAATATGCGCCGTTCCTTTTCGGATAGGTCTGAACGGTGTGGTGGTGCCCTGCGGAAAGGTAATGACCCAACCATCATCGAGCGCTTTAGAAATCATCGTGATATCACTCATTTTGACCTGACGATTCACTTCTTTACCTTCTGCTCTCCACGTGCGCTCAATACTGATCGACCCAACATAAGCGAATATTTTTGGCAATAATCCAGACTTCATTGTTTCTTTGGCAGCAACGTAGTACATATTTAATTTGGGTTGCCATAAATAGCCGATATTCTTAATATTGTCCTCTCGATTACTCAAACTTGCGTTAAACACATGAAACATCGCGACGACATCAGCAAAATAAGTTTGATGATTGGAAATGAATAGCACATTGGTATCCGGCAAATTTCTAATAACCTCAGAACCCTCAATTTGAAGTTCATTAAATCCTCTAAAACGTCTATGAGTCACGGCTCCGAGGACACGAATGAGCCATTTCTTTACAAAAAGTATATGACCAAAAGGGTTTCTTTTAAATAATCCCATTATTTTTATTTACGATTATGATATGCTATTTATGATGCGAATTACCGCGACATACCAGAAAAACAAATTTAGCAAAATCTCCAACTTAGAGAACTTTTTTTAACAAGTCTTTTAGTTCACTGAGCATCATGGCAGTTGCGCCCCAAACTGTATGTCCGTTTAACATAAAAACCGGAACCTCAACCTCTTTTTCCAAGGAAGTCATCAACATTTGCGAGCCAACGTTAGCATCATTGAGAAAATCGTCAAGCGTGACTTCAATCAAATCTTCAACCTCATCATCTTGTTTCAAAAAAAGGGGTGTTTGGAGTGTAATTCCCAAAAAAGGATACACCATAAAATTGCTTGGCGGAATATAAACCGACGTCATAGCCTTCAATACGGTCATATTTTCAATGGGCACTCCGACTTCTTCAAAAGTTTCCCGAAGTGCCGCATATTTCAGTGATGGATCTTCCATTTCCAACTTTCCGCCAGGAAAACCGACTTGGGCAGAATGTACGCCACTATAGGTTTTTCTTAAAATTAGAATCAAGCATGTATTCTGCTCTAAGTCAGGATAGAACAAAGCCATCACTCCTGCTTTTCGGGCGTCTTTTATGATTTCCTTTTGTTGCTCGATGAGTTGGATTCGAAAGGAAGGCGACATTTTAACTTGTGAAGCTTGACCTGGAAGTGGAATATGTTCTATTTTTGAGATCGATTTTAAAAAAGTATCAAAATTCATTTAGATATGAGAATTTTAATGGTCATTGGCGTGTTTTTTATGCTTCTTAACTGTGAAGATAAACAATCTCGGCAAAAAAATAATAATTCTACTTCAGATTCCTTAACTGCGGAACACATCCAAGTCAAGAAAGACACAACACCAAAAAAGCAACGTGAATACCCAAAACTGACCGACAAAAATGCGATGGATTTCTTTCTGGAATATGAAAAGGAAAACAAGGAAAACAAAGTCCGCATCACTACCGATTTTGGAACCATAGACATTCAACTATTTGACGAAACCATGTTCCATCGTGCCAATTTCATTTTCCTGATCAAACAGGGCTACTTTGATAACACCCAGTTTTACCGCATCGTCAATAATTTCGTAATTCAAGGTGGGAACAG
>JBARDR010000417.1:0-13281 GCA_049795335.1 Gelidibacter sp.
GTTTGATATTAAGCTTTAAAGTTAGTATTTTTTTAAGAAGCTCCACCTTTTAAAAACCCATATAATATTGTTATATTCGCAAACGTCATTAATTAATTAAAAAACACATACATGCAAGCAGTTGCTAAAGATTTTGGAATTGAAGAAGCCCTAAAACAATTAGGCGTAAAAGATATAAATGAAGGCACATCGACAGGCTCAAACAACTTTTCCAATGGAGAGGTTATTGAAAGCTATTCTCCAGTAGATGGAAAACTGATTGGCAAAGTAAAAACGACGACACAAGCAGATTACGATAAAGTAATAGATGCAGCGACTAGCGCATTTAAAACTTGGAGAGATGTGCCAGCACCACAACGTGGCGAAATTGTGCGTCAATTTGGTAATAAATTAAGAGAGTTAAAAGAGCCTCTTGGGAAACTTGTTTCTTACGAAATGGGTAAATCCCTACAAGAAGGTTATGGAGAAGTCCAAGAAATGATTGACATCTGCGATTTTGCAGTCGGTTTATCTAGACAGTTAAATGGTAAAGTGATTCCTTCAGAGCGTCCAGGCCACGTTATGAGAGAGCAATGGCACCCAATTGGTGTTGTTGGTATTATTTCGGCATTTAACTTTCCGGTTGCTGTTTGGTCTTGGAATACGGCTTTAGCTTGGATTTGCGGCGACGTTTGTGTATGGAAAGCTTCAGAGAAAGCACCTTTATGCTCTATTGCGTGCCAAAATATTATCGCAGGAATTTTAAAGGAAAATAATTTACCAGAAGGAATCTCCTGTATTATAAATGGAGATTATAAAGTAGGCGAATTTATGACAAAAGATCCTAAAATTGCTCTGATCTCTGCAACAGGTTCAACACGAATGGGCCGTAAAGTCGGAACAACGGTTGCTGAGCGTTTTGGCAAATCTTTATTAGAATTAGGTGGTAATAATGCTATTATTATTACACCAACTGCAGATTTAAAAGTGGTGGTTCCTGGTGCTGTTTTTGGCGCCGTTGGTACTGCAGGGCAACGTTGTACCTCAACTCGTCGATTAATTATCCACGAATCTGTTTATGATAAAGTAAGAGATGCGATTGTTGGTGCTTATGGTCAAATAAAAATTGGTAATCCTTTAGATGAAAAAAATCATGTTGGGCCATTAATTGACAAAGATGCTGTCAGAACGTATTTAGAGGCTATTGAAAAAGCTAAAGCTGAAGGTGGAAAAGTTCTCGTTGAAGGCGGTGTTTTAGAAGGCGAAGGTTTTGAAAGTGGTTGTTATGTTAAGCCGGCAATTATTGAAGCTGAAAATCATTTTGAAATTGTACAGCACGAAACTTTTGCTCCAATTTTATATGTCATGAAATATTCTGGAGAAGTTGAAAATGCCATCGAACAACAAAATGGCGTGGTTCAAGGTTTATCTTCTTCGATTATGACCAACGAATTGAAAGAAGCAGAGAAATTCTTGTCTTATGCAGGTTCAGATTGTGGCATTGCAAACGTTAATATCGGAACTTCTGGCGCTGAGATTGGTGGAGCCTTTGGTGGTGAAAAAGAAACTGGTGGTGGACGTGAGTCTGGCTCTGATGCCTGGAAAGTATATATGCGTCGCCAAACCAACACCGTTAATTACTCCGACCAGCTACCACTGGCACAAGGGATTAAGTTTGACCTTTAAAAGGTATTTATTTATAATTTTAGAAAAGCCTTTTTCAATAGAAGAAGGCTTTTTTATAAGAAAAAATTATGGCCAAGGTATTATACCAAGGCGACCGATGTTACAAAAGGATCCTAAAACTCAATAAAAGTCTGTTACATTTATAGTCACTATTTTACGAAGTTGTTTTCTAGAGAAACAAATGAATCCGTGAGAATTCCTGAAATTCGTGTCAAAATTTTCAGAAGCTAAAGTGAGATTCACTAAATCACACACTTGTGCCACTATGTGCCGATAGAGATTTATCCTAATTTGACAATAACAAACATATCATCTCTGTTGCACCTCTTTAATTAAATAAATATAAACCGGAAAGTGATCACTAAAGCCTCCAGTAAAACCACCATCTGCAAAACTTCGAAACGGATAGCCTTTCCAACGGCCTCGTTTAGTGACCAAATAATTCTTGTTGAAAATAAAAGCTTTATAAAATTGAAATGAAGCATAATCCTTTTCCAAAAAAGGCTGTGTGATCATGATTTGATCAAACAAACTCCACGCATCGCGATAGGCGTTTGAACCCAAACCACTTTTATAAAAACTCTCGTAAGGATTGAAAATACCTTTTAATTCGACCTCTTCTTTTTTAGCTTTCGCCTTCAAGACATCTTTAACGCTGGTATTTATCGGATCGTCATTCAAATCGCCCATGATGATAATTTTGGCATAGGGGTCGATAATTTGCAAAGAATCGATGATTTTTTTATTAAGTTTTGCCGCGCCCACACGTTTACTTCTACTGCGTTCTTCACCACCACTGCGCGAAGGCCAATGATTGACAATAATATGAATCAAATCGCCATCCAATTTACCGGTCACTAAAAGTTGATCTCTTGTATGAACACGTTTTCTGGTCATATCATCATAAATATGCAAGGTATGACTGCTGGTAGAAATCGGCTGAAATAAGGCCTTTTGATAAATCATTCCCACGTCCACACCACGATTGTCGGGAGAATCATAATGGATAATCCCATAATTTTTTCCAACTAATAATGGATCATTGACCACATCAACCAAAACACTCCTATTTTCAATTTCAGCCACACCTAATATTGCAGGAGCATTACCCGCATCGTCCGTACCAATATCCGCAATAACACGCGCCATATTATGAACCTTCTTTTTATACACTTCTGATCGTCCTGTATTTAGCTCCATGATCGGACTGGCCTCGTCAAATTTGGTAGGATCATTTATGGTATCAAATAAATTTTCCAAATTATAAAAGGCGATGGTATGGATCTTAAATTTTTTGGCTTCTTGACACCAAAGATTCGAAACCAACAGAAAAAAGATAGCAGTTATTAGTGAATTTCGGAAATTCATTCTTTAGATATTAATTGTGTTCATTCTAAATTCAATCTCAAATGTAAATCATTATAATAAATAATGTAGCTTTGAGAGACTTAAATAACTAGTAATTAATTTATTACAACAAATAATCAATTGACACCTGGACGTTAGAAAGCATTGAATTAACCAAAACTATAAGACAAACAGATGAAAAAAAGCTCTACTATTTTCCTATTTGGATTTTTTTCTTTCTTTACCACCGTGGCTCAAGAAACTGTTGTAAAAGGAAGTGTTATTGATGGGATGAACCATGAGCCAATTCCAAATGTCACGATAACCATTGAAGAAACACTGCAAACTTCCCAAACCGATGCTGAAGGTAAATTCAGCTTCACGTCCAATGTTCCGCTGGGAGAGCACGTCCTGAAAGTTGAAAAAAGCGGTTATATTACCAAACGCTTTCCCATTATTATAAACGAAGAACAAACCTTAGAGATCAGCGACATGATGCTCGATATCAACGTTGCTGATTCTGTCGATATGTACACGATTACGCTATCAGATGATGAATTAAATGATGAAACTACTGGTGCTGCAGATAATATTTCAGGACTTTTACAATCTTCTCAAGATGTTTTCCAACGCACGGTTGCGTTTGAATTTAGCGCTTCATTTTTTAATATGAGAGGTCTTGATTCAGAAAATGCCTCTGTTTTGATTAATGGGATCGAAATGAACAAGCTATACAATGGCAGACCACAATGGAGTAATTGGGGCGGCTTAAATGATGTGTTCAGAAACCAAGAGCTGGCAACGAATTTAAGTCCTTCAAACTTCACTTTTGGTGGTATTTTAGGATCGACCAATACCGACACCAGAGCCTCAGAATATAAAAAAGGCGGACGTATAACTTATTCGCTATCGGACAGAAGTTATACCAATCGTGCTATTGCAAGTTATGCAACCGGACTTATGGAAGGCGGTTGGGCAATTGCTGTCGCTGCTGGAAAACGATGGGGAGAGGAAGGCTATCAGGATGCTACTTTTTATGATTCCAATGCGTTTTTCACTTCCGTAGAAAAGAAAATTAATAATCAACACAGCTTTAATTTTACTGGGATTTACGCACCAAACCGCAGAGGAAAATCATCCCCAAACACACAAGAAATCTATGATTTAAAGGGCATTAAATACAACGAGTATTGGGGCTATCAAAATGGCGAAAAACGCAACTCACGCGTCAAGGAAGTAAATGAACCCATAGTGATGTTGAATCACTATTGGGACCTCAATAACAAAACAACCTTGCAGACTAATTTGGGTTACCAATTTGGCAAAACTGGAAACAGCCGTTTGGATTATCCTGGTGGCGCCAATCCGAGTGCTGCCTATTATCAAAAATTACCAAGTTATGCGCTGGCTGATCCAAAAGGTCCTGATTACGCCAAAGCTTATCAATTGGAGCAAAACTTTTTAAAAGATGGTCAAATTGATTGGAAAAGGATTTATGATGCGAATATAACCAACAACATAAGTGGTTTAAATGCAGCTTATGCTTTATATGAAGACAGAAGTGATGATGCGCAACTAACCGCAAACACGATTCTCGCTTCGGATATTACAGACCATATTACTATCAACAGCTCTATCAAATATCGCCATTTAAAATCGGAGAATTTTGCTCAGATCAGGGATTTATTGGGAGCAACAGGCGTTTTGAATGTAGATTCTTTCGATAACATTCAATATGATTTACTAAATCCAAATGGTACTGTTGGCGAAGGCGATCGATTTAGATACAACTACATTCTTTATGCTCAAGTAATTTCTGGATTTGCTCAGGCACAATTCAAATATAACAACGTCGATTTCTTTACCGCTTTAAACATTTCAAATACGACGTACCAGCGGGACGGCCTTTATCAGCATGAAATGTATGTTGATAATTCCCTTGGAAAAGGTGAGAAATTAAGCTTTACAGATTTTGGAGCGAAAGGAGGATTGACCTATAAAATCACAGGAAAACACCTGTTTGATTTCAATGCTGGGTATATCTCAAAAGCACCCTCTCTTAGAAACACCTATTCCAACGCTAGGGAAAATCATAATGTGGTTAAAAATATTACTGTGGAAAAAATAACGTCGGTTGATGCGAGTTATATTTTTCGCTCTGCAATTGTAAAAGCAAAATTGACCGGTTACTATTCGAAAATCGAAGACGCCAATGAAATTTCATTCTACTATGCTGATGGATTGAGCAGTTTTGAAATTTCCGAAAACCAAACCTCAGCGTTTGTTCAAGAAATTTTGCATGGCATTGACAAAAAACATTTTGGTACCGAATTCGGCATGGAAGCACAATTAACCTCAACCATCAAATTAAAAGGTGTTGCGGCCTTGGGGCAATATACCTATGCCAACAATCCGAATTTATACTTGACCTCGTCAAGTTTTACCAATGCCAAGGGTCTTGATTTTGGACAGGCCAATTTAAAGAACAATAAACTTGCCGGTGGCCCTCAAACAGCCTATTCATTAGGTTTTGAATATCGTGATCCCGATTACTGGTGGTTTGGCGCTACGGCAAACTTTTTTGACAATACCTACGTCGATATCAGTCCGTTGATTAGAACTCGCAACTTTTATACTGATGCGGATGGCTTGCCATTTAATGATTATGAACCTGAGTTGGCAAAACAGCTTTTAAAGCAAGAAAAATTCGATGATTATTTGGTTGTGAATCTTGTTGGCGGAAAATCATGGAAAATTAACAACTATTTCGTCGGCTTCTTTGCCAGCATCAACAACGTCTTGGATGTGGCCTATAAAACTGGTGGATTTGAGCAAGGTCGGAATGCGAATTACAGAGAATTAAAAAAAGATGCCAGCAATGATATCCCCGTATTTGGTTCAAAATATTGGTATGGTCGTGGCGCAACTTACTTTTTAAACGGTTACGTCAGATTTTAATAAAGAGTAAAAGCACATATAAAAGAAGAGCTTTCAAGAATTCAAAAAACAATAATGCTATGATCAAAACAAATAAATTTTTAGCATTTCTTATGATCTCAGGACTGACCATCGCCACGATCTCGTGCGTGCAAAGTGATGATTTTAATGTTCCTGATAATTTAGGTGCAGAAGAAAATAAAGCTTTAGACGAGCTTTTATCACGTGGTGCTACCGAAGTTTCCATGGAAGAATTAAAATTGAAATACGCCAACAATTATAAAAAACCCGTATTAATTGAAACAGATGTTTATATAAAAGGCTACGTCAGTTCTTCAGATAAAGAAGGTAATTTTTTTAAAGAAGTATTTCTACAGGATGCACCCGAAAACCCTGCAGTGGGCATCAAAATTATCCTCAATCAAGTGGACATTTATAATCAATTTAATAGGGGGAGAGAAGTTTATATTCAATTAAAAGGTCTTTATATTGGCGAGGAACGGGTTGGAAATGGGATGATAGCCATTGGTGGTAATACGTCTACCGATCAATACGGAACCACCGTTCAACGCTTGACTGAAAACCAACGCGCACGACACCTACTTCGTTCTCAAAACTCGATGCCATTAGTTCCGCTGAATCTTAAATTCTCCGATGTTAATATAGGGCATTTAGGGATTTTCGTACAATTTAATACCGTGGAATTTCTGGACGATTTGGTGGGCAAACGGTATTTTGACCCAGCTCAGGATTTTGATACGCTCAGGGCAATGCAAGCGTGTTCAAACGATATTGGGTATTCCTATTTTAACTTGGAAACGAGTTCTTTCGCCGCGTTTAAGGAGGTATTACTTCCCGCTGGAAATGGGACTATTAAGGGAATCGTCTCAAAAACTTTTGATGGCAGCGACATAGCCCTGGTCTTGAATGACTTGAAAGACATTAACATGACTGAAAGTAGGTGCACGCCCATGAGTATTGAAAATTATAACATCGTATTTAAAGAAGATTTTGAATCGACCATTGACGATACAAATGTAGATAAGGAAGGTTGGACCAATTTTGCCCAAACGGGAAAGGTCACATGGAAAACGCAGGTTTCTGAAGAAAACAAATTTGCTGAGTTCAATCCTATTGGTTCAGGAAATACGTCCAACATAGGATGGCTAATTATACCAGGGTATAATAAAAATTCCAAATCGTATGCCTATTTAAACTTTAAGGCTGCCCAATACCAAGTGAGGTCTTCCACCAATACATTGGAAGTATGGATTTCAAAGGATTACGATGGTACAAATGTGATGGCCGCAACTTGGCAGGGTTTAGAAGCTATTTTACCTTCACACAATAGCCCATCTCACGAATTTATGGATTCCGGTTTAATTGATTTATCACCTTATGAAGGAATGTTGTACATTGCCTTCAAAGTGACTGGCAACGGGAGAGCAAACTCATTGTCGGGCGCTTATTTAATTGATAATATTCTTATTTTGGAAAAATGAGAATGCTGAACCGAACTATCTATATATGACCATTTTTGACCAACTGTTTTTCAATAGTTTTAACCATTATAAAAAAGGCAACTATAAAAAGAAGGCCACCACGATTGCCATCTATTATATCACTTTGGTACAAACCTCATTATTATTGGCTCTAGGTGTATTTTTCGCCGAGTTTTTCCATAAAATGAACGTGGCAACCATGACACCAACAAAAGCTTGGATATTATTCGCCTTCGTTTCATTGCTGCTTTACTTTACCAACTGGATTCAGTACAGCGGTAAAAAACGAAAAATCATGAATGCCAACCAAAATAAGAAAACCAACTACGGGATTATTACGTTATGGTCAATTCCAATTGTGGCTTTGTTTTTGGCTCTAATTTTTATGAGAGTCTTTTAATCCTTAGCTTTAAAAGCAAGCTTTTCTAATTACGAATCCTACTTTTTTAATTGAATATACACCGGAAAGTGATCACTAAAACCTCCCAAATATCTTTTCCCTGCATAGGTTCTATATGGCTGGCCGCTAGAGTTGCCATAATTTTGGGTTAAGAAGGTTTCATCAAAAATGTCTGCCTTAAAAAATTTAAGCCCTTTTTGGTTGGGTTCTAAAAAATTGGTGGTCATCAATATTTGATCAAACAACATCCATTTCGAATTATGATTGACGCTGCCTCTTTTATAAGACATCAGTTTCTCCATAGGATTATAGAGGCTCGCTTCAT
Organism: Gelidibacter sp.; assembly: GCA_049795335.1. Lineage (GTDB taxonomy): Bacteria > Bacteroidota > Bacteroidia > Flavobacteriales > Flavobacteriaceae > Gelidibacter. The sequence goes on from JBARDR010000417.1 coordinate 8,177, forward strand.
TTCTTAAAAATTGAATACTGTTATTCTTAGGATTGTCATTAAAATCGCCCATAATAATGACTTTCGCATCCGCATCATCAATGATGATCTCATTAATAAGTTCCACAATCCTTTGAGCAGCGATCATACGTTTATGCCCTGTTCTGTCTGACTGTTCATGTCTGGAAGGCCAATGGTTAACCAAAACATGAATCTTCTCGTCCTTCAAGTAGCCACTTACCTTAAGAATATCTCTTGTATAAGCCTTTACACCGAACTCATTTTCGACATGAAGTGCAAAGGCTCCTGAGCTTTCAAGCGTAAAGCTATCCTTGTCATATAACAGGGCAACATCAATACCACGCTCATCTGGGGAGTTAAAATGCACAAAACCGTAATCAAAATTTTCTAAATAGGTGCTGCGGATTAAATCCGTCAAAACTCTGTCACTTTCAACTTCAGCTAAACCGATCAATGTTGGTGGCCGTTGCTGATCTTCACTTCCAATTTTGGAAATGGCCATTCCTATTTTATAAATTTTATTTTCATACCGCTCCTTATGTAATCTTTTAGTTGATGTTTCTAAAAAGCCAACGTCATTCGTCAAGGAATTGTTTATATAATCAAAGAAGTTCTCAGTATTATAAAAGGCAACCGTGTAGATATCAGGATTTGGGGATTGTAAGCTCACATAAATAATTTAGCTTTAAAAATACTAAATGATAGCCAATCAATTATGTAACTTTGTGTTTTAATCCCATTTATGCTAGAAAAGAAAGACTTTAATTTAGAAAGAGCCGTTTTAATTGGTGTGATCACCAAAGATCAAGATGAGGTAAAATCTAAAGAATACTTAGATGAACTCGAATTCTTGACCTTTACAGCCGGCGGAGAAGTGATAAAACGCTTTACACAAAAAATGGACCTGCCCAATCCCAAAACTTTTATAGGGACTGGAAAAATGCAGGAAATTCAAAATTTCATTAAAGAACACGAGATTGGCACCGCCATTTTTGACGACGAATTATCGGCTGCCCAAGAACGAAATATAAGCAAGGTTTTAGAATGCAAGGTCTTGGACAGAACCAACCTTATTCTCGATATTTTTGCACAACGCGCGCAAACAAGTTATGCCAGAACACAGGTAGAACTTGCACAATGTGAATATCTGTTGCCAAGACTAAAAGGAATGTGGACGCACTTGGAACGACAACGAGGAGGTATTGGTATGCGTGGTCCTGGAGAGCGCGAAATTGAAACTGACCGTCGTATTGTTAGAGAGCGCATCACACTATTAAAGGATAAACTAAAAACGATTGACAGACAACAGGCCGTCCAACGTGGAAACAGAGGCCAATTGGTGCGTGTTGCTTTAGTGGGTTATACCAACGTAGGTAAATCGACTTTGATGAATGTGATTAGTAACAGCGAGGTTTTTGTTGAGAACAAATTGTTCGCAACACTTGATACCACCGTAAGAAAAGTTGTAATTGGTAATCTGCCATTTTTGGTGACGGATACCGTAGGATTTATCCGGAAATTACCTACCCAATTGGTGGAATCCTTTAAAAGCACCTTGGATGAAGTGCGTGAGGCTGATTTACTTTTGCATGTCGTAGATATTTCCCACCACAACTTTGAGGATCAAATTACTTCTGTAAATAAAATCCTAGGCGAAATTGGCTGTGCCAATAAACCTACTATCATGGTATTTAATAAAATTGATGCCTATGAACCGGTTCCTTTTGATAACGACGATTTGATCGCTGTGAGAACGAAAGAAAACTATACTCTTGAAGAATGGAAAAGGACCTGGATGAACAAAATTGGCGATGACGCCATTTTTATATCGGCCTTAAATAAGAATAATTTAGAAGGTTTTAAAAGACGGGTTTATGATGAAGTCAGAAACATTCATGTCACGCGTTTTCCTTACAACGACTTTCTTTATCCGGATTATGAAGGAGAAGAAGAGGAATAATATCAACTTAATCTAAATGAAAAATGCTACCCAAACCAGGTAGCATTTTTTTATGTTCTTTAATTGTTACATGAATTTATAACTCAAACCAAGTGTATAGTAAGTTTGTAATTTATTATCAACATTGCTAAAAGTAGGCTCATTACCAACTGGCCCAGAATACTGTCCAAGTGCATAATTTAACGCTTCTTGTTTGTTGCTTCTTAAAGCAAAGTCAAAACCTACCCCAATGTTTTTCCAAAGCGTATAACTGAACGCATTGCTCCATTGCCAGTTGGATAAATAAGACTCCTTGTAGCTTAAAAATGCAGATAGATTAGATTTAAATGCGATCGCACCAATTTGTCTGGTATAATCAGCAACAATTTTTGCACCCAAAGAAGATTCAAATATGGCACTGTTATCAGAAAACACAAAGTTATAGTTCAATGGATGGATGACCACGATCAGATTGTCAAGAGGCGTCCAGGTAAAACCAACCCCAACGTCCAGATAGCCTGGATTATTAAAATTACTTAAAACAGTAGTCCGATACTCTGCCAAAGCAGAAGCGGCCCATTTCTCACTCAATTTCTGACCATATAATGATGTAATATCAAACACATCCGTAGTGGGCTGAAATTTACTACTATCGTTTGGATTGTCTTTATCATCCAATTTTACCCATGCGAAATTAGTCGTCAATGAATTTCTCCAAAAATAGCTGTCTTCCAATTTATTGGCAAACGCATTAAAATTGATACCAATATTACCCGAACTATTATTAGGAGCACCTTGTGCATACCAATTATTGAAATTGGAAAGGCTTCCTCCTATCACACCAAAAGCACCTATTCTCCAACCTGGAAGTGCGTCTATTTTTGCCTGAATAGCATTTGCTTCTTTTTGTGCCGCATCTGCTTCAGCTTGTTTTTCTATTTTTTGAGCATGTAATTCTTCTCTGGTTTGTGCAAAACCAAAGGAGACTGTCAGCATCAAGGCGAGGGATACAATTAGTTTGTTCTTCATAGTTTTTTGGATTAATTATTAAAAAAGAGCAGTCTGTGCTATATAAAGATAATGAATAATAATTTTAATGTATCAATCCTGAAACTTATTTCCGTTTGTACAAAGGCACCGAAGAGCAAGCTTCTCCATACATGATAGATTTTGCAAGTGGCTTTAGCTTTTGAGATAACATAACATAAGCATTGGCAGGAACAGGTTTATGCGCACATCCTTTAATGATGAGCATTTGGTCAACATAGCTTTCAGTTTCCAGATTTTGAATAATCTCTTGATAGATTGAGGTCTCTAGTTGCTCCAAATTCCCTACAACTATTCTTTTCGCAAAAGGTTCCAAATGCATGGTCAACAACATAAAAGCCCAGCCAGGAATAATGGCATCTGCTGTGCAAGTCAAGGCCACATAATGATCTTGATATTGTGACCAATCATGTTCATTGACATAGTTCCTAAAATCCTTTTCGCGCAGCACCAATTCCTGAAATAACCAATCCTTGATATCAAAAAGAGTCCGAGGGCCTTTTGGATAATAATCTTCTAAATCGACAACGACCAATTTACTATTGGCTACTCTGTTGATAATTTCATCTTCCATAATATAAAATTAAGTTATTTATTAGTCAAAGCGCTCAATGACTGTCCATTTAAATTACTGATAACCTTCGGCCTGCAATTGAAAGAGTTCGGAATACAAGCCGGCCTTTAACATCAATTCCTCATGCGTGCCCATCTCCAAAACCTTACCTTCTTCCAATACCAAAATCTGATCGGCTTGTCTTACCGTACTGAATCGATGCGAAATAATGATGCTCGTTTTGCCTTGCGTCAAGCCAATAAAGCGTTTAAACACATCGCTTTCAGCCTTGGCATCCAATGCTGATGTCGGTTCATCCAAAATCATGACTTCAGCATCCTTCATATACGCTCTTGCCAAAGCCACTTTTTGCCATTGTCCGCCAGATAGCTCCTGACCTTTATAAAAACGCTTTCCGAGTTGTTGGTCATAGCCTTTTTTCAATCCAGCGATGACTTCATTGGCCAAACTCAATTGGGCAGCATTCTCGATTTTTTCGATATTATCCAATTGATCAATGTCTCCGATGGCAATGTTTTCTTTAACGGTAAATTCATATCTAAAAAAGTCTTGAAAAATGACTCCAAAAAACTCCTGATATTCTTCCATCTTAAAGCGGTTGATATTGATCCCATCCAACAAAATCTCTCCGGAAGTAGGCTCATAAAACCGTAACATCAATTTGGTAAGCGTCGTTTTTCCAGCACCATTTTGGCCTACAAAAGCCATTTTTTCGCCTGCAGCAATTTTAAAACTAATGCCCTTTAGGATTTCAGTTTCAGAGTCTGGATAAGAAAAATGGACATTCCTAAACTCAAAGCCTGATTTGATTTTATCTGGTAAGTGTTGGTCTTCATTGTGTTTTGGCTCGATAGAAATATCGATGAATTCAAAATAATCTTTCAGATAAAGGGCACTCTCAGTGATTCTTGTGAATTTGGAAAAGAAATCCTGAAGATTCCGCGTCAACCTGTTGAATGAACCTGATAGAAAGGTCAACTCCCCGAGTGTTATCACTCCTGAAATGACCCGATAAATAATAAAAATATAAGCACCATAATAGCTTAACGTTCCTAGCAGATTGAATACAAAGCCAAGAGAGGATCGCTTGATCGTGAGTTTTTTATTCAGTTCATAATATTCTTCGGATAAATTTTTGAAACGATTGACGATAAAATCGGTCAGTCCGAAGAGTTTGATCTCCTTGGCCGTCATATTATTCGCCCCTATAAACCTCAGGTAATCGAGTTCGCGACGTTCCGCCGTCCAGCCTCTTGCCAAGGAATATTGCTGCTGACTGAACCAAATCTCATTAACAAAGGAAGGAATGATACTCAGCACCAATAAAATGATCAAATAGGGCTCAAAGTAAATAAGCCCCGCGACAAGCGTGGCAATAGAAATCAAGCTTTGAACTTCTCCCAAGGCGTTCGACATGAGTCCTACACGTCCTGCAGTTTGGATTCGGGCACGTTCCAACTTATCATAAAATTCAGAATCTTCCAAGAGACTGATATCTATTTGATTGGTTTTTTTAATAATCGTCACCGAGGACTGTATGGAATA
>JBARDR010000418.1:0-3300 GCA_049795335.1 Gelidibacter sp.
ATGTATGCTTAACGAGCAAACTGTTGAAAAAGCATTAAATTCATCTTTCAAAGATTTTGAAGATGCATTACAATATTTTAGCGCTACTGAATCAGAATGCAAAATCATAATCACAAGAAACGGAAAGGATTTTAAAAAATCGTTGATTCCAATCATGACTGCTCAAGAGTTTTTAAGTAGTCTGAAATAGAAATATCAATTTTAGATAATCTTTAAACGGATAATTCAGTTCTATAAAAATCATAAACTAAACGCGTTCCTCGCGCTTATACATATTTGGCAAAGTGATACCAAATCGTACGGCAATCAACCTGACAATAATGACCACAGACCCTGAAGCCATGAATATAATATTATCAGGAATTGGAAAAAGTCTTAGAAGAAAATAGACGATCCCTCCCAAAATACAGGCCGTTGCATAAATTTCCTTTCTTCTAAAGATCACAGGAATCTCGTTACACAATATATCCCTAATCACACCGCCAAAGCAAGCCGTCATCGTGCCTAACGAAATACAAATAATGGGATGCAAACCTGCGGCTATACCTTTTTCTATACCTACAACGGTATAAAGCCCAATACCAATCGAATCAAAAAGCAATAAAGACATCCGCAAATGATTGATTTTTCGTCTAAAAGCGATCGTAAAAACGGTGGCCGTGAATATCACATATACATAAGTCATATTGGTCATCCAAGTTACCGGAGTTATCCCAATCAAAACATCACGAAGGGTTCCACCACCCACAGCCGTCACAAAAGCAATAATAAGAACACCAAAGGCATCCATTCTTTTGTTCATTGCTACGGATACACCCGAAATAGCAAAAGCAATCGTCCCCAAAACATCAAGGGTCTGTATAAACATAGTTTCTAGGAAAAAGATTCAGTAGGCAAAGATAAGAACACGCCCTGTGCGATCTGAATCTTTACTGGAAAAAATGTCAGATGAGATATTTTTGAGGTTTAGATGGTGGATAAGGAAACTTATAAAAATCGATTTCAATAAACCCCTCTAATGGTATATTGCAGCAGATGGGCAAAATATCAGTAGCAATTACATGGATAAAATTGAATGAGTCCCAGAAGGACGGCATATTAATTTACGTGAACAATTGATAAATTGTGTTTCTATCTTCTTGAGATCCTTCGACAAGCTCAGGATAAGCGACTCACACATATTTTCCGAAAAGGAAAAAATCCAATTTAGATTTAGACCTGTCAGTTTTGAGACCCTTCGACAAGCTCAGGGTAAGCGACTCACACATATTTTCCGAAAAGGAAAAAATGGTTCGCTGCTTACATACTTTGCGTATAATAATTATAATCCTTTAAAATCGTATCAATAAACTGAACATCATTCCCATTAATCGCCTTAACACCTATAACTTCGGTTATTTTGTTGCGCAACTTAATCAAGGTTTGATAATCGTTGGCTGATTTTGCGATCGTGAAAGTATCTTTTATAATGCGCGCATCGTTATCGGAGAGCTTAATTACGGTTGGATAGGTTGGTCGGTAATCCTCACTTAAATTCTCTAAAATGGTATGGCTGATATTCACTTTGTCCTTTAATAAAATTACCGCGGTTCCCGCTGCCATATCTCCCAAGCGCTGAGATCGTTTACTAAAAAGAATAACAAAAAACCCCAAACCGAAAATATAAATATCCACAATCCTAAAAAACCAGCGCACTACATAATCAGCGAGCGATGCTTGATAGCCATCAATTTTCACGACCTTTATTTTCAGGAGTTTCTTCCCTATGGTCTGTCCATCCATTAGCGCTTCCAGAACCAGTGTATATAAAACAACTGGCAAACCAAGTAAGGTGTTGATGCCAATTTGCGACCACTGATCCATATCTTCAAACGCACCAACTGTCATATTCAAAATTGTGATATACCCTATCTTAATCAGCATGTCAATCACAAAAGCCAACAAACGTTCGCCCACGCCAGAAGCCGTAAAGTTAATTTTTACATTTTGGGTGGTGTTAATTTGTAACTCTGACATATTATAATTTATTTTAACGACTGTATGAGAGAAGTTGCATTTATTAAGCAAAATAAGGAAAAATGGCTGAGTTTTGAAACTGCCATTTTCAATAACGATTTTAAAAATCCGGATGAACTTGCTTCGCAATACATCCAACTCATCAACGATTTATCCTACGCGCAAACTTACTACCCCAAAAGTAAAGTAATTACCTACTTAAATCAATTGGCGGCCAAGGCTTTTCAGAAAATATATAAAACCAAACGCGAAGACAGCAATAGAATCATCGCTTTTTGGAAAACGGAAGTGCCTTTGATTATGTACGAATACCGGAAGTTCGTCTATATCGCCTTCATCATTTTCACGCTTTTCACTATGATTGGTGCTTTTTCAGCCGCCAATGATGGCGAATTTGTCCGCTCTATTTTAGGCGATGAATACGTGAACATGACTTTAGAAAACATTGAGGCCGGCAATCCTGTGGCAGTTTATAAAAGCGGCAGTAATTGGGGAAGTTTTATTGGGATTACCGTAAACAATTTACGCGTTGGTGTGATTGCCTTTATTCTGGGAGTTTTCGGCGGACTTGGCACGGTTTATATTTTATTCAAAAACTGTATCATGCTCGGTTCTTTCCAATACTTTTTTCATGAAAAGGACGTTTTTTGGGAAAGCGTCAGAGGCATTTGGATTCATGGTGCCATGGAAATTTTCGCCATTGTCATATCAGCAGCGGCAGGATTGATTTTAGGAGCAAGCATTTTGTTTCCTGGCACGCATTCCCGATTCACTTCGTTTAAGGAAGGCGCCAAAACGGGCGTTAAAATATTGATCAGCACCTTTCCTTTTACTTTTTTCGCCGGATTTTTAGAAGGCTTCGTCACCAGATACTCTCAAGAAATGCCCAAAATGATTTCCGTTGGTATTATCTTGGTCACTTTAGGATGCATTAGTTATTATTATCTCATCTATCCGTTTGTTTTAAAGAAAAAACTCGACGCACAATTGATCCCACAATCGCTTAAATGAAACTTAAAATCACGCTTATTTTTATGGCCTGCATGTTTCTGCTCAATGTGAATACTTCACTTTGGGCAAGTTCAACTATGCAGCAGCCACAAACTGAACGTCAATTTAAGGAGGGTTTTAAAGAAAATTATTCGGGAAGAAAGTACAATTACGAAGGCAAGGAAGAAGTACGCTCCGCCTCATCAAAACATGGCGATCCGTCTAAATATTCTGAAAGCAAACCCTACTCAAAAGAAGACAATAACGCGAATGAATTTTCATTCAACCTCAATG
>JBARDR010000419.1:0-1643 GCA_049795335.1 Gelidibacter sp.
TCATTGGGATTATAATATAAAAAGGATGGAAAAGCATCTTTTCTAAAAAAATCAGTGGCCAGCAAATCGAGTTGCAATATGTTTTCAACGTTGGTTTTTGAAATTATAGAACCCGCAATACCAACATGGCCACTGCCATAAACACTAAACTGAGAGACCTCAGGATTACCCTTTACCCAATGTGGACCATCACCAAGCGCAATGGGTGCTTTAATATGTAAATAGTCATCAAAATGCGCTTTTTTAATTAGTCCTTCATAGGCGATGACGCCTTTAGTATGTTGTTTGAGTTCTGGAATGGGTTGATGCGCATCTGGCATTTCATAAGGATAGAAAAACTTCATCGCATTGCTGGCATTCAACATCCATTTGCCAATCATATTGGCATAGCGCTGGTCGTATCTTACCATCGGGACCAAAGGCAACATGGTGTCATACGTATTCATCAAAAAGCCAAATCCACCATGATCCACAGTACTTCCTATAATTCCCGAAACATCATAACCATTCCAATTACCAAGCAACACACCCCAACCTTCTCTACAAACCGAGGTGCCATTAAAAGTCCATTCAAGAATTTTAGTGTAGTCATAACCCGTTCCTTCTTCTGCATTTAAACGCGCCGCGACATAAGCTCCAAAAGGCATTAATACTTCATAAAACCGATTGTCATTTTGCGCCAATAGCGCTTCCAACGACGATTTTGCGCCTTTGAGATATTTCGGATCTTCAAATTTCTGATAGGCCGCATACAACACATAAGCATGGCCAGCAGCGGCATCTTCTTGTTTGCAGATCCAATTGTCTTTTGGTTCTAAAGTGGCGTAATCAAAAAAAGAATGTGCATAGTTTCCTGCTAAAACAGAATCAGCTTTTTGAAACTTGTCTGCCACTGAACGCATGATGTCTGAATAATCTTTTTCATCTGGATAAAAATTTGCGACGCCATAAAACAACACATTGGGATACACATCATACCACCAATCTCTGCCATAACCGCCACCGAGCGAAGCCACTTCAGGACAGGTATTATTCATCACAATATCCCATCCTGTATCTGAATTAAAATAATTCTTCAACATGGAAACATAATTTTCCCCTTTTTGGTTGGATTTGTCAACGCCTACTAAAGTCGCTCCCAATACGGAACCAATGGTAGCTAAGGATTCATGAAAAATACCATCGTTATGTTTTGGACCTTGTCTTAAATCGCCCATGGCTGTGTAAATGCCGAAGGTTTCTTGATCAAAATTTTTACGCGTATCATCTTTCCATATTAATGGCCAATACTCTCCGGTTTGAGAAGCATCATAAACCAAGGAATCAAATCCTTTTGCTATATTTTTAAAATCAATTATTTTAAATGGCTCTGGAAAATTAGGCATGGAGTCAATACGCCCCAATTGAAGTTGGTGAATCGGGTTTTCTACAATAAATTTAGACGGATGCGTTTTACACCCATAACAGACCAAACCAATATATAGAAGGAGTATGTAATTTTTTTTACGCATTTGTAAATGAGTTTATATTTTTAGTGGCTGAATTATCCTCTTCTAACTGTTCTTTTTCTAACAGTTCATTTTCTAAAGTTGCCTGTTGTTTTAAAAGTTGCTTTGCAATCACAATAGAAAGCAGTTGAAGCG
>JBARDR010000420.1:0-1856 GCA_049795335.1 Gelidibacter sp.
GTTTTATATCTGGATCTTGAGCCTTTAAATCGTCAATTGAAAACTCGCAAAAATTGATTGTTGAAAGATTGACAGTTTCACTATTCTGTGAGAAAGTTGTGAGTGCAATGAAAGTTATAACTAGAATAAATATTTTCCTCATGAACGGTTTTCTAAAATGTTGCATAACATGCGTATATATAACATATGACACTATTAGTGACGTATATATCACCTATGTCACCCACTTTATTTTTGTTTATTTTGCTCTAATGTAGAGGATTAACACAAAGAATCCAAAGCGCTTTCTTAAACTTTACTAAATTCTCCTCAAATCAGGACATGAAGTATAACTCAACATTCATTATCTCCTCACTTTGCTATTGCTAAGGTTCTTAAGGGTCATTGTAGGCTTCCCCAGTTTAGAACTGTTTGTTAATCCAAATATATAGTTTTTTCCGTTTTAAAATGAATTGGCTTTCTTTTCATATTTCTGTTCAAAAGCCAATTTATTTTAAAATGAGCCCTGCGGCAGCGGCATGTTGCCTTTTCGCATATTCTATAGGTGCAATATTGCCCAAGGAATCGTGTGGTCTATGATGGTTATAATCATCCATCCATATCTGTGTCTGTTCCCTTACCTGGTCTATGTTCTCAAAAATGTATTTATTGAGGACGCCCCTTCTATATGAACCATTGAACCGCTCTACAAAAGCATTTTGGGTAGGTTTTCCAGGCTGTATATATTTAAACTCTATCTCGTGCATCTCGCTCCAGACACTGGCAATGTTGGCGATAAATTCAGGGCCATTGTCCATTCTGATCTTTTTAGGCTTTCCCTTTTTATTGATAAGGTGATTGAGTACCCATACAATTCGGTTGCTGGTCAATGAAAAGTCAATTTCAATATGGAGCACCTCCCTGTTGTAATCATCGATGACATTAAAAGCTCTAAATCGTTTTTTATCCTCAAGAACATCTGTGACAAAATCCATACTCCAGGTATGGTTTTGCTCAGTTGGCACTTCGAGCGTTTCTTTTAATCTTGTAGGCAGTCGCCTTTTTACTTTTCGTCTTAAGGGTAGGCCTAGCGACACATAAATTCTATGCACACGTTTGTGGTTCCAGACCTTTCCCTGGTTTCGCAATCTGTCATAGGCCTTCCAAAAACCTTCTTCCGAGTGCTGTTCGGCCTTTTCCTGTAAAGCCTTTTCTATCTCTGTATCGTCCTTTGGCAACGGTTTGTAGTAGAAAACACTCTTACTCATATTCAAAACACGGCACGCCCTACTGATGCCGTAATGTATGAGTTCACTGGAAATACTCCTCTTAAGGCAGGGCTTCAGAGCTTTTTTTCAATGATCTCTTTGGCCATTTGATGGTCGAGCGCTAATGTTGCATACATCTGTTTGAGCCGTCGGTTCTCCTCTTCAAGTTCCTTGAGCCTTTTTAGTTCTTTGGAGTCCATGCCGGCATATTTTGAACGCCATTTGTAAAAGGCGGAAACGCTCACGCCGTGCTCACGAGTGATCTGGTCAACGCTCTTTCCGTTGTCGAACTCCTTTAGGATCTTAGCAATCTGCTGTGGTGAAAATTTACTCTTTCTCATAATACTGTCTAAATTAAGATAATTATTCTACTTTTAAACAGTTCGGTTTTAGGGGAAGCTTACATCATGAAGGAGTCCTTTTTTATTTGACAAGTACAAAAAAAGCCTTCACATTGCTGTAAAAGCTTTCACCTTTTATTCACATTCGGTTCTCTTCTGCACATAATTTTCAGAAACGCACAAAGCTCCTAAAACAGGCCTTTGCAGTAGCAAAATCGGGTTTAATTTATGATGAAAATTATAGAAGTACTTTAGTTGAAAATTAGTA
>JBARDR010000421.1:0-1527 GCA_049795335.1 Gelidibacter sp.
GAAAAAGCACTCCGTTATGATCTTACCGTCCCGTTTGCACGTTATGTGGTGCAACACCAAAACGAGATTGAATTTCCATTCAAACGTTACCAAATTCAACCTGTTTGGAGGGCTGACCGCCCGCAGAAAGGGCGTTTTAGAGAGTTTTTTCAATGTGATGCCGATGTGGTAGGCTCAACATCTTTATGGCAAGAAGTGGAATTTGTCCAATTATATGATGCGGTATTTACAGCTTTGAAATTGGAGGGCGTGACCATCAAAATCAATAATCGCAAGATTTTATCGGGAATTGCTGAAGTGATTGGTGCGCAGGATAAGTTGATCGACTTTACTGTGGCCTTGGACAAATTGGATAAAATAGGCGAGGAGAAGGTCAAGGAAGAAATGTTGGGCAAAGGAATTCCGCAGTCTGGCATTGATAAATTGCAACCTTTATTTACGTTGTCTGGGCCTTTTGAATCGCAGATTGCACAATTAAAAACAATCTTGTCCACTTCAGAACAAGGAATGAAAGGCATCGAAGAACTGGAGTTTATCGATAAAGCGATTTCAGAATTGAAGTTGGAAACGGCAAGTTTACAATTGGACGTAACCTTAGCCCGCGGACTCAATTACTACACCGGAGCCATTTATGAAGTATCTGCTCCAAAAGGTGTCGAGATGGGTTCCATTGGTGGCGGTGGACGTTATGACGATCTCACCGGCATTTTTGGATTGAAAGATGTGAGTGGTGTAGGCATTAGTTTTGGTTTGGATCGTATTTATTTGGTATTGGAAGCCTTAAATTTATTTCCAGAAACCATTACCAATACGGTAAAAGCCTTGTTCATTAATTTTGGAGACGCAGAAGCCTTGGCCAGCATGAAAGCCATTAAAGAACTGAGAAAACATGGTGTCAAAGCCGAATTATTTCCAGATCATAAAAAAACGATTAGACAGTTTAATTATGCCAACAAACGCAATATTCCAAATGTGGTGCTTGTGGGCGAATCTGAGTTGCAATCGGGAACCTATACCTTGAAGAATATGGCTTCAGGCGATCAGCAATTGGTGGATTTGGAGACATTGGTGGGCTTGTTGACTCAGTCTTAAGAACATAGGATTGTGGAACTGTGTCACGGAGTTCCCCAGAGTTCCGCGGAGAAGGTTGAAAGTTGGATGCGTTAAGCATGAAGTTAGCTTTAGAATACTTGTAACAACCTCTCAGGTTTCCAAAACCTGAGAGGTTTTGTTTTTATAAACCAAAATTTTTCGGTTTATTTTCATTGTCTAGGTTTCTTCAATTTCTAAATTAAGGTTGTTTTCAAATTAACTCTGCTATTAACATTCTTCCATTTTTGATTACTTGGCAACTTTCTTTGTTGCCCCTAAACTGTCTTTAATTTTTCTTAAGAGGTGAATAACCTATGGATTCAAGATGGAGGTAAGCTGTGGTTAATAGCGGTCTTATAGGTAGGTTATATGCTATAACCACGCTATAACCACGCTATAACTATGCTATAACTATGCTATAACTATGCTATAACC
>JBARDR010000422.1:0-3320 GCA_049795335.1 Gelidibacter sp.
CATTTGTACAATGTTCTAATCTCTATCCAATTTAAAAGTAACCACGGGAATTCCAGAATGGTTAACGACATCTTCAGTTATGCTCTGATTTAAAAAGTGGGAAAGACCTCTTTTGCCATGAGTGGCGAGGCCAATTAAATCGACATGATTTTCTTCGCAGAAATTTAAGATGGCTTTTTCAATGGTTTTATCACTATAAACCGCTGTGATGACGTTATTGGCTTTGATGTCCGAATCTTTAAACAAGCTTTCAAATTCGTCATTGATCTCTTTGGTTGTGAGGTAATGCCCGGGCGTGTTGATGTAGAGCAGTGTTAATTTTGTGTCAAGGGTTTTGGAGAACTTATTGACCTCAATGATGGCGTGTGTGTTATTGTCTTCCCAGTTGATTGCGAAAACAAAATTCTTCACGTTGAAATTTTCGTTTTTAGTTTTAATGATCAACACGGGAATATCTGAAGTTCTTACCACTTTCTCGGTATTCGAACCCACAAACATTTCTTTAAAAGTGCTTGTGCCATGGGAACCCATGACAATTAAATCGGCATTGTATTTATGTGCAGAGTTAATGATGCCCTTAAAATCCATATGATTTTGTATGGCTTCTTCGTAATCCATTCCTTTTAAAAAAGGAAGTTCAGCAATTTCGGCAAAACGCTTTTGCGCCAGTTTCATATAAAAAAGGGCCTGTGGCAAATCAGATTGATGATCTGGTTGTACAAGTTGCACATCATAGGACAGATCGACTTCAGGCAATATATGTAGTGGAATTTCGAGCATATGTAAAACAATCAGTTTGCTATCGTGTTTTTTTACTAATTGCACCGCCACTTCGAGAGCGTAATTGGCGGTTTCTGAAAAATCGGTGGGTACAAGAATGGTGTTCATAGCTTTTAGTATTATAAGGAGATTTGGTTTGCCATAAGTTTTCGTGGATGCCTTCTTATGAAACTTTATTCTCAGAGCTTCGCAATCTTAATTCTATTCTACACAAAACTATTCTTTTACTTCAATTTTTTGTGCTACCTAAGTAGCAGTCCTCGCGATAATCAGGAATTATATTTGAGTATAAATTTTTTGCTCCATGCCAAAAATGCTCAATCAACTTGAATCTACTGCTATTTGTGGCAATGACATCAGCTCCTCATGTTTATATATATCAGCCTTGGCTATAGTTTATGCGGGCCAATATGCTTGGATTGCGCAATTAATGGTTGCCGCAGTTCTATTTTTTTATAGGAAAATCTACGACGAAGTTGTTGGGGCTTATAATGCTTTATTGAATACCACCAAAAAATCGACGGCTTCACTGGCTGCTTCCTTGTCGGTGCTGTCGTACATGGCAACTACTGTAATTTCAGGAAGTGAGGCTGTAAAGTAGGCGCGTAGCATTTGGGAAGTTATTCCTTTGCTTCCTGTGACCATTGGTTTACTTTTGATATTTATGATATTGGTAATAATCGGTATTGGCGAATCATCAAAAGTGGTAATGGTCATTTTTATCCTCCATTTGGTGTCAATTCTTGATCAAGGCGAAAGCTTAATCAGTAATTTAAAAAAGGATATTGATACCTTAGATAGAGTGTATCCTTCAATGAATGTCGAATTTATTGGCGAGTCTTGTGTCTTTGGACCGGAAAAAATAAAGGAATTGTCATGTTTATGGGTTCGCCGGGAAATAGTTTCCCCTATGAAATAGAGGCGTTGGGCGAGGTTCGGTTGGTTGTTAAATTAAAAATTTATCAAAAGATGGTTTTTTTTTACCTTTAATAAGTAAAACATAATTTACAGTTTACGAAGTCTTATTGGTCTTAATTTGTTTCATGATATCTTCCATCATTTCCACCTGTAATTCTTGAATGTTCAGTAATTCCTGTTGTTGATGAATGATCAAATGATCCAGCTTTTCGTGCAAGGTCCGTATTTCGAGCTCAGCTTTCAAATTGATCATATAATCCTGTTTTGCACGTTCACGATCTTTGTCTTCCTGACGGTTTTGGCTCATCATAATGACCGGGGCTTGCAAAGCTGCCAAACATGATAAAATAAGGTTGAGCAAAATGAAGGGGTAGGGGTCAAATCCTTTATCAGCAAGAAAAATAATATTAGCCGTAATCCATATGATAATCATTACTGAAAAAAGAATGATAAATTTCCAACTCCCACCAAACGAGGCGACTTTATCAGCCAATTGTTGCCCGAAAGTATTGGTAGATTCTTCGGGTTCGCTCAGCGATCCTGCCGTAATCAGTTCTTGTTTTTCAATGCTGGATAACACTTCTTTTTCCAACTGAGAAAGTTCGCCAGCTTCCCTCAGAAGATAGGTTTCCAAATATTTTTGGCGGTAATGATTTAATTCAGAAATTGAAATTGCACTTTTTTTGCTAAATTTCGGATGTTCACTTTTGATAAGTTTAAATATAGATTCCCTGATTTGCTTTGCAGGGATCATTTCAGATTTTGGGAATTCCTGCCCCGACAATGTGCTTTTTAATAAATCCATTTTGGTTTGTTTTAATATCCAGATAAAAATTAAAATCCGCTAATTCCATTGCTTATAATAACCAATGAGATCACAATTCAACACAAATATAAGACGTTGTTTTCATGGTGTTTACGAATTGTTTCACCAATCTTACTTTCAGTCCAAAGTTTTATTTGAGTTGCAATAGCTTGATTTTAATCCACATGATAAACATTGGCAATGTACTTACCAAGGTAAAAATTAAAACGATGGCGGTAAAGTGTTTTTTTATCCAATCAATTTGACCTAAAAAATAGGCTGCAGTCATAATAAGAAAAACCCATAAGGTCACACTGAGAATGCTGAATTTCACGAATGTTTATGGTTCATAAAAGCAATACCTGCTAATAAGGGTACGACCGATCGAACGATTGGGATAAACCGAGAATAAAATAGAGCTTTTACCCCGTATTTATTATAAAATTTATTTGCGGTGGTCAATCGCTTATGATTTACCCATCTTATTTTTTTGTCCTGCTTTGGCGAAAGATAAATCCCCATTTGGTAAGCTACAATATTTCCTGTGATACCACCTAAAATGGCCGTAATGGCCGCCATCCAAAAACTTAAGGAACCATCTGCTGCCAAAATACCTATTAAAAACAACAGGCCATCCCCAGGCAGCACCGGTGCTATTGGAAAGAAAGCGGTTTCCATAAAAATAATTAAAAAAATGACGAAATATACGCCAACAGGATATAATGTAGAGAGGTTGTCCAGCCACTCACCAAAATTTATGGCGAATTCTGTTCTCATGATTCTAGTTGATTTTCGGCGTAATAAGAATGTCATTTAT
>JBARDR010000423.1:0-1835 GCA_049795335.1 Gelidibacter sp.
CCCGGGGATGGCAGTGGGCATTGTAAAAAATGGCGAAGTGGTTTATGCCAAGGGCTTTGGAGAAAAACGATTGAAAAGTGGGGAGAAGGTGGATGCCAATACGATTTTTAGTATTGCCTCGGTCAGCAAAAATATCACGGCCGCTGCTCTTGGTATTTTGGTGGATGAAGGAAAAATAAAATGGGATGATAAAATCACTAAACATATCCCTTGGTTTCAGTTAAAGGATCCGTGGGTCACTCAGGAAATTACCATTCGGGATGCGCTGACTCACCAAGTGGGACTGGGACGGATATTAGGCAATCGATTGCAGTTTATGACCAATAGTACAAGGGATAGCGTCCTCTATCAGATGCGCTATATGGAGATGGAGAAACCTTTCCGTACGGAGTTTGTGTACAACAACGTCATGTATTCATTGGCAGGACAGATCATTGAACATGTGGATGGCCGCACTTGGGATGCCTTTTTGAAGGAACGTCTTTTTGAACCTCTTGAAATGCATTCGAGCACCACCAGTATCACGCAATTAAAAAACAGTGATAATCTGGCGCATCCACATCAGGAAATTGATGGGAAAGTAGTGCCAATTAAAAGGCGAAACTGGGATAATGCTGGTCCAGCAGGCGGTGTGAATTCTTCAGTAAATGATTTGAATAAATGGATGCTGATGCAATTGGGCAATTCAGGAACCTATAATGGAAAAACCATTATCAGTGCGCAGGAGATGAACGAAATCCACAAACCTCAGATGGTACAGCGACCGGCAAATGCGCTTTCAGGGCAAGGAAGTTATGGTTTTGGATGGAATATCAGCGATTATAAAGGAAAGCGTGTGCTGACGCATGGGGGTGCGACCGACGGTTTTAATACGGCGATGTATTTGATGCCAGAGTTGGATTTGGGAATTATCGTGGTGGGTAATAATTTCAATTCCTTGGGTAATGCCGTTGCCTTTCAGGTCATGGATGCCTATTTGGGAGAAAGCAAGGTTGACTGGAATGACCGCTATTTACAAAGCTATTTAATCACTTATGAACGTGCCTTGTTGGCCCGCCAGAAAGTCCATAAAGCCAGAGCAAAGAGTTCAAAATCTAGTTTGAATAGAGATCATTATTTAGGAATATATAAGTCCCCGGGATACGGAAAAGTAGAAGTTAGACGTGATGGTAAGGATTTGGTATTGCGCTTTTGGGATTCCAAAGACATAGAAGCTAAGCTTGAGCATTGGCATTATGATACTTTTAGAGCGGTTTGGAAAAATCCTGCACAACGTGAAGAGTTTATGCAATTTCATTTGGGTAAAGATGGTAAGGTGGAATCTTTGGACTTCGAATTTGTCCTGAGACCTTTATCCTTGCAAGTAGGAGCTTATCCGTCAAACTACACCCATTCAGAAAAGTTTGTAAAACAGTAGAATCTTTAAGGAATTGACTTTATGAAGGAGGAGATTTCTTTCCGCCGCGAAGTTTAAAATTATTTAGAAATTCTTTGTTCAGATACAAAAATAAAAAATCAGCACTCTAATTAGGATGCTGATTTTTTATTTGGCTCAAATTAAGTTAAAACCCGGGCAGAACGTTTGTCGGGCTGATATGCTACTTTATTACAAAGTGAAATAGTTTCGTATGTTCGGCATTTTATAAAAATGTCCAGCATGACTTATTTGGCAATACATAATCTCTCACAATATTTTATTGACGCCCTTCAATCTATTGCCATAAATCCGGTACAACTCCTCAAATTTTTTCTCGTCTATTTGCTGAAATTTGATAACTAATTCTATTTGCCAATTGTTTTTTAGAGAATTATAAAGCAATTGATCATTGTAATAA
>JBARDR010000424.1:0-5464 GCA_049795335.1 Gelidibacter sp.
TGTCTTGGTTTAAAAGAAAAACAAAAGGAATTACCACTACTACAGAGGAAAAAAAGGACACGCCAAAAGGCTTGTGGTACAAATCTCCAACGGGTAAAATTATTGATACCGAAGAGCTGGAGAAAAACTTTTTTGTAAGCCCTGAAGATGGATACCATGTAAGGATTGGCAGTAAGGAGTATTTTCAAATTTTATTTGATGACAATAAATTTAAGGAGCTTGACGCTAATTTAGCATCCAAGGATTCTTTAAAATTTGTAGACACTAAACCATATCCAGACCGCCTAAAAGCGGCTGAAGAAAAAACCAAACTTAAGGATGCCGTACGCTGTGCCGTTGGAAAATCTAAAGGAAAGAACCTTGTGGTGGCCTGTATGGACTTTGCATTTATTGGTGGATCAATGGGAAGTGTTGTAGGCGAAAAGATTGCACGTGCTGGAGAATATGCCCTAAAGAAAAAACTACCATTTCTAATCATTTCAAAATCTGGTGGCGCACGCATGCAGGAAGCAGCTTTGTCATTAATGCAATTGGCTAAAACATCAGCTAAATTAGCGCAATTGGCCGACGCAAACATTCCTTACATTTCTTTATGTACCGATCCAACAACTGGCGGAACAACTGCATCCTTTGCAATGCTAGGCGACATCAACATCAGTGAACCGGGCGCCTTAATTGGCTTTGCAGGACCACGTGTGGTAAGAGATACTACAGGACAAGAATTGCCTGCAGATTTCCAAACCGCTGAGTTTTTATTGGAACACGGCTTTTTAGATTTTATTACGGAACGCAAGGATTTGAAAAATAAGATCAATCTTTATATTGATTTAATCACCAATCAGCCCTTGCGCGTTTAAAATTAAAGACTTTTATAAATTATTTTGCCACAATTAAACGATGTTTATTTGTGGCATTTTTCATTAAGGCGATCGGCCTTAGGCTTTCTGAAGAACAAACGGAAAGTGGATCCCACATCTACTTTACTTTGAACTTCTATCTTCCCTCCCATGCTTTCCACATGGTTTTTTGTAATAAACAAACCAATGCCAATGGAGTCTTGGCGGTGATGAAAGGTCTTTTTAAACTGAAAGAGATCATGCCTATGCGTGTCCAAATCAATCCCAAGTCCGTTGTCACTAACTTCCAAAATCACATAATCCTCAGAAACTATCGTACGCAAGTGAACGAAGGCCCTACGTTTTTCAGAGCGGTATTTGATGGCGTTGGTCAAAAGATTCAGAATGACGCTATCTAAATAAACCGGAACTGCCAACACCTGAAGATTTTCATCAACCGTATTAATAATTTCACATTGCTCATGACGGGCTATGGCACTAATATTATAAATGTTATTGGCCACAAAATCATTTAAATTTAATGCCGTTAAGCTTTCTTGAGCTGAGAACTGATCTTTCCTGACCTCATTGAGATTAGAAATCGTAGTATCGAGCTGTGCTAAGGCTACTTTAAGCATATTAAAATTATCGTCATTTTTAATGCAGGGGAGTTCTTCTTCCATAAAACCGGCAATCATGTTTAAATTACCAAGATGGCTGCGGATGTCGTGCGTTGCAATATGTGCAAAATCCTTAAGTTTTTCATTTTGATCCTTCGCAATTTCGGCCAAGGAATTCATTTGCAAAAGCAATTCCTTATGCTCGGAAATGTCAACCACTTGCGAAATAAAATAAAGCGGTGTACCATCGTCATGAAACACTAACGATACCGACGATAGAACCCAAATGATCCGTCCGGTTTTATGGAAAAATCGCTTTTTAATTTGATACCTATCGATATGGCGTTCCAATAACTGAAACTTTTGGGCCAGGGCCAATTCCAAATCATCTTTGTGGGTGATTTCTGGAAACGTCATCGCATATAGCTCCTCTTCCGAATACCCCAAAAGCTCCAAAAGACTGCGATTGACCTTTACCCATTTATAATCCAAGCCAACAATGGCTATACCATTTGGCGCATTGTCAAAGATGTTTTGAAAGAGCTTATCTTTTATTTTAACTAAATACGTTGGCATAGATTTAAAATATATGTGAAACTCAAAAATAGAAGAGAATCACGCACGATATTAACCCATTAACTAATATTTATATCCGTTTTCATACGAATAATCTATGACAGAATTATTATTTGGAGTTTTATTCCTATTATAATAATTACTATATTTGCAGCTTGGTTCGAAAACCGAATCAATACATAAAAATCATTTACAATAATATTAGCATGTACTTAGATCAAAAAGAAAAAGAAGCCATTTTTACAAAACACGGTAAAGGTGCGAAAGACACAGGTTCAGCAGAGGGACAAATTGCTTTGTTTACTTACAGAATCAATCATTTAACTGAACACTTGAAAAGAAACCGTAAAGATTTCAATACTGAGCGTTCACTGGTAATGTTAGTTGGTAAACGTCGTGCCTTGCTTGACTACCTAATTAAAAAAGATATCTTAAGATATCGTGCCATCATTAAAGAATTAGGATTAAGGAAATAATCACTTCAAAGACCACGCCTTTCAGCGTGGTTTTTTGTTTGCGTTCGTTTTCTTCTGCGTTAGGGATTACTCGCCTCTTTTTATTTGATAAATAAGCGCTCGTGAATACTTCGTATTTGAAGTGTAACGGAAAGCCCGACCCTTTTAAGGGGAACGCCCAAATAATAACACTAATAATATCAACGCAATCGAAAGCGTCAAAAATTCGAGGTAGAAGCAGCGAGATCCCGGCGCAACTCCGGGACTAAAGGTTTTTCATTGGTCAACACACAACACTACACAACAACAACGCAACGACCATTGTTTAATTTAGAATTAAAAAATTTATGATTCCAAAAGTTTTTAGAGAGGTCATTGACCTTGGTGATGGACGTACAATCTCCATCGAAACCGGAAAATTAGCTAAACAGGCTCATGGTTCGGTTGTTGTGCAATCAGGCAACTGCATGCTTTTATGTACGGTGGTTTCCAATTACAAACAAAGTGATGTCGACTTTTTACCATTAACAGTAGATTATCGCGAGAAATTTGCTGCTGCTGGACGTTATCCAGGTGGTTTCTTCAAAAGAGAAGCCAGACCAAGTGATGGTGAAGTATTAGTGATGCGTTTGGTGGACCGTGTTTTACGCCCGTTGTTCCCCGCTGATTACCACGCAGAAACTCAGGTGATGATTCAATTAATGTCTCATGACGAAAACGTAATGCCAGATGCAATGGCTGGTTTAGCGGCCTCTGCTGCGATTCAGTTATCTGACTTTCCATTTGAGTGTGCTATTTCAGAAGCTCGTGTAGGTCGTGTTAATGGTGAGTTTATCATTAACCCAACCAGAGCACAATTGGAAGAATCCGATCTTGATATCATGGTTGGTGCTTCAGTGGATTCTGTGATGATGGTTGAGGGTGAAATGCATGAAATTTCTGAAGAAGAAATGACAGAAGCCATTAAATTTGCTCACGACGCGATTAAAATCCAATGTGAAGCTCAAATCCGTTTGGCAGAAGCCTTTGGCAAAAAACCAACTCGTGAATATGAGCCTGAGCCTACCAATGAGGACTTAGAGAAAAAAGTAAGAGAATTATCTTACGACAAAGTATACGCTGTTGCCCGTGCTGCTTCTGCAAAACATGATAGAACAGCTGCTTTTGATGCCATCAAAGAAGAAGTTAAAGCTAGTTTTACTGAAGAAGAATTGGCAGACTATGGCGGTATGGTTTCAAAATACTATTACCAAGCCGAAAAAGATGCCGTTAGAGACTTAACCCTTAATGAAGGTTTACGTTTGGACGGTAGAAAAACGGACGAAATCAGACCAATCTGGTGTGAAATCGATTATTTACCATCAACGCACGGTTCTTCTATTTTTACACGTGGTGAAACGCAAGCTTTAGCGACGGTAACCTTAGGAACTTCAAGAGAAGCCAACCAAATAGACATGCCATCTTTTGAAGGTGAAGAGCGTTTCTATTTACATTATAACTTCCCTCCTTTTTCAACTGGTGAAGCACGACCAATTCGTGGCACCTCACGTCGTGAAGTAGGTCATGGTAACTTAGCACAACGTGCTTTGAAAAACATGATTCCTGCGGATTGTCCTTACACTGTAAGAGTTGTATCTGAAGTGTTAGAATCCAACGGATCGTCTTCAATGGCTACCGTATGTTCTGCAACAATGGCATTAATGGATGCTGGTGTTCAATTGAAAAAACCAGTTTCTGGAATTGCCATGGGATTAATTTCTGATGCTGAATCAGGAAAATATGCTGTATTATCGGACATTTTGGGTGATGAAGATCACTTAGGTGATATGGACTTCAAAGTCACTGGTACGGCTGATGGGATTACTGCCTGTCAAATGGATATCAAGGTTAAAGGATTGTCTTATGAGATTTTAGTGAATGCACTAAAACAAGCTCGTGAAGGTCGTTTACACATCCTTGGGAAATTGACTGAAACTATTGCAGAACCAAATGCCGATGTGAAAGCTCATGCTCCAAAAATGATTACCCGTGTGATTCCTAACGAATTCATTGGTGCGCTTATTGGACCAGGTGGAAAAGTGATTCAAGAATTACAGAAAGCAACCAAAACTACGATTGTTATCAATGAAGATCCTATTACTGAAGAAGGTATTGTGGAAATTTTAGGTACTAATCAAGAAGGTATTGATGCGGTATTGACTAAAATCGATTCGTTGTTGTTCAAACCAACGGTTGGTGGATCTTACATCGTGAAAGTCATTAAAATGCTCGATTTTGGAGCCGTTGTAGAATATGCAGACGCCCCAGGAAACGAAGTATTATTACACGTTAGTGAATTGGCATGGGAACGCACAGAAAATGTTTCTGACGTTGTTAATATGGGCGATGTTTTTGAAGTGAAATACTTCGGCGTAGATCCTAAAACGCGTAAAGAAAAAGTATCTCGTAAGGCTTTGTTAGAAAAACCAGAAGGTTATGTAGCAAGACCGCCAAGAGAGTCTAATGATAGAGACAGAAATGGTGGACGTGATAGCCGTGGTGGCTCACGTGATAGCCGCGGGGGTTCTCGTGACAACAGAGGTCGCGACGATCGTCGTGACGACCGTAAACCAAGAGAAGATAAAAAGGAAGATTAATTTTCCATTATCTTTTTAAATTGACCCAAACCTCTCAAGTTTTTAAAAACCTGAGAGGTTTTTTTATAGGAGCCAACTACCAATACCTACTGAGGACGGTTCAAATAACAAAGTAATGCCCTCATACACTATCCATACACTATCCATACACTATCCATGGAGTATCTATATCTATGACCCGTCCTAAAATAGCTATACAGATTATTGTGACCCGTCCTGAAATAGCTATACAGATTATTGATTAAATCCTGTTATAGTTATACAAATATAGTTGATAGTCCTAAAAGAACTATACAGTTGTTTTTTCATGTTCAAAGTACTTATTATAGTTCTTCCATCTT
>JBARDR010000425.1:0-2919 GCA_049795335.1 Gelidibacter sp.
TGCAAACTGAGCACATCCAAGAGTTGAAAGTTTTGCAGGAAACCTTTAACGTTGGTGTAGGTTATCGGCGCGACTATCATATCAGGCTGTTGTTTTTGTATGAATTCATCAAAACTATCGAGCCAATATTTAGGCAGTATGCTATCAGCATCCGAGGTCATGATCCAGTCATATTTAGCTTCTGAAATGGCCAAGGTAATGGCATCTTTCTTTGGCGAGTTGCTGGTTCTTATGTTTTTTATGACTTGAATGTTAGTGATTGTAGTTCCACCTTCTATCAGAAATGCATTAAGCAGATGAACGGAATGGTCGTCAGAATCATCATCCACAAAAATAATTTCGAAATAGTCCTTCGGATAGTTCAACCTTGAAATCGATTCCAAAAGCGCAGGAAGATTTTTTTCCTCATTTCTAAAAGGAATAATGATGCTGAAACGAGTTTTTGGCGTTGCATCGCTCAATTCAAAAGTTTTAACACGATCAAAGCCCAAATTAAAGCTTCCAATGAGGCATAGATAAACAACAGTAATACTAATAATAATGAAAATCATGAAACGGTTTTAGGAAGTTTAAATTTTAGAACGTGGTAACCGCCAATCAGACTGGGAAGCACAAAATTTAGAATCCACATCAAGGTGACAATGGATAGAATAATAGCTTCGGGAACCCCAATTAATCCGAACAGATAAATGGCAACGCCACCTTTGATAATCACGTCAAATATAAATATGGACGGTATAATGGAAGATAATAAATACATGCTGGAGATGACTGCCATGGCTTCAAAATAGTTCATTTCGATACCAAATAAATACAACAAATAGTAAAATTGAAAAGAAAAGATCAAATAACGAACCAAAGAAAATAGGAGTATTTTGAATAGTGAGTTTTTACTAATATGCTTTAGGAAGTCAAGCTGTTTATAAAGTAACTTTTTCAGTTTTTTAAACCCATTCGTTTTTAAGGTCCAAATGAGAAACGTAGCTGTAAAGCCAAGCACTCCTAACCCAATGAAAAGACCATTGTAATTTAAATCAGGCTGATAACTAAGGGTGAAATATATAATGCCGATAGCTCCAAAAATTGTTGTGACGATCATTTGAGCAGTATTGCCAATCAAATTCAGTAAAACGATTTTTTTGCGTTGATGCCGTTGGTAATACATTGCTTTTGCACCATAATCACCAATTCGATTCGGCGTAAATAAAGAAGCAGTAAGCGCGCCTAAAGTTTGTTTGGCAGCTTCGTTAAATGATATTTTGGTAATGCAATAAACTAAGGTCTGCCATTTTAAGAATTCGAAACCCCAGTTAAAAGCACTCAAAACCAGAAGAATAAAAACAGTGTTTGTCGATATTAAACTAAAATTCATTAAATTCCATACAAATTCATCAATATGTAAAGCGCTATTATGAAACAGCTTTCCATATATGAAATAATAAGCAGCAGCTACAAGTCCTATTTTTATAAGTACAAGCAAGAATTGTTTAGTTTTGTAGGAGGTTGTGGCTAACATATTCGCAAATTAAACCATAATTAGCCTATGATACCTTATTTTAAAACACAAAACTTAAGTTGGCTTTTGTTTTTGACACTTTTGAACACTTCTTTAATTAGCGGCCAAAAGGATGTTGAAAAATGGAAGTTACAGGTCGCTTTGGGCGTCAATAATCCGATTGACGATAATGATCCTACTTTCTTTACAGAATACATAAATTTTCCAACAATCAATTTGGGGTTACAGCATATGTTTAGTAGAAATTTTGGAGCTAAACTCGATCTTGGTTATAATAGAGCGTCTGAGGGAACAGAGTCTTTGCCGTTTAAATTAAATTACACCCGTATAAATGTTCAAGCAGTTTACGATTTTAAAGATGTATTTAAATTTTGGCCCGACCCAATCGGGATTGTGGCTCATGCTGGGCCTGGCTTAAGCATGACGAAACCTTTAAGTCCTTATGCGAACAATACCTATAGCTACCCGAATGTTTTGGCCGGATTGGAGGTTCATTACAGGCTTACAGAATCCTTGTCCATTTATGTGGATGGGTCTTATGCCCTGTCACTTTCTAGAAAAGAAAAATACCCTATTAACACTTTTTCATTTAATGGTGATTTAATGTATGTTACCTTTGGCGCAGCGATATCCTTGGATGGATGTCATTACTGTAATTAGATGATAAAAGAAAAAATTATTTTAGGGATTGATCCTGGGACGACTATTATGGGTTTCGGACTTATTAAAGTTGTTGGTAAAACCATGTCATTCCTACAATTGAATGAATTGGATCTCAAGAAATATGATGATCATTACCTCAAACTTAAACTCATTTTTGAGCGTACTATAGAACTTATCGATACGCATCATCCTGACGAGATTGCGATTGAAGCACCTTTTTTTGGAAAAAATGTTCAAAGTATGTTGAAGTTGGGTCGTGCGCAAGGTGTCGCCATGGCTGCAGGCTTAAGTAGAGAAGTGCCAATCACCGAATATGCTCCAAAAAAAATAAAAATGGCAATCACCGGAAACGGGAATGCCAGTAAAGAACAGGTAGCCAAGATGCTTCAAAGTTTGTTGGGATTAAAAACCTTACCAAAAAATCTGGATTCCATGGATGGTTTGGCAGCTGCAGTATGTCATTTTTATAATGAAGGCCGTATTGAAGTTGGTAAAAATTACACAGGTTGGGCTGCCTTTGTGAAGCAGAATGAGGATAGAGTGAAGCAGTAGTTTTCAGTTCTCAGTATTCAGTTGGCACTATTCAGTTGGTGGTTGGCAGGATCTTTACTTGAAAGTCTTTGTGAAATTTTGTGCTCCTTTGTGCATCTTTGCGTCATAGCTTTTTTACTTTCGTTAATCATCAATCCGTCCGTATCGAAAGGTCCGTTCGGTATAATCATCAAGCGTTAATCATAAAT
>JBARDR010000426.1:0-7340 GCA_049795335.1 Gelidibacter sp.
GTTTTGACTTTAATGATTCTAGGGCCTAAACGAATTTCAATTATTTTTTGGAAAGTCAAGCGCTACATAACTCTATAAACAGGATACTGCAAATGCGACAACTCGTAACTCGAGCTGTGTTTGTGCAACCAATGCAATTGTGCGTACCAATTATTGGCAAAATCTGGTTTTGCTATCTTTTTCGCTTCAAACTCCATTTTTAATTCTGCATTTTTCATTAATAGTTCTTCCGCCATGTCTTCCCAAGCATAAGGAGAAAAGCCTTCTTTTTGCTGCAGAATCGTATCGAAGAAATTCCAATTGAAAAAGGAATCCGGGGCTTGAGGTTCCAAGGTCTCCAACAAGTATCGGAATGCATTTTGATTTGTAGAAATGTAATAATCCCCTTTTCTGAATTTGACGTCTTGAGTTTTTGAAATCACTTTGGAATTAGAATGTTGGTAATGTCCTTCATAAGCTTGGCTTCGGGTTTGGTAGGTGTCAATCTTATAGCTTTCGACCGTAATTATGGTGTCCTTTTCAAATATGGACATTTCAACTTGGTTCAGTTTTAATAAATCGATCACGTTCCACCAGCCTTGGGGAATGACATAAGCTTCTGGAATTGTGACTTCAATTGTAGGTTTGAAATAATTTTGATATTTAACAGCTTTGGTAAAGGGTTTGTTACGGTCATATTTTAAACGTTTACCTCCTGTAATTTCACTCGGAATCATTTTTCCTTCATAACCTTTAAATGTTAGGGATGTAGATTTTGTGGTGTCTACTGCCCAGTCTAACGGATAGGTTTTGGAAGCTTGAAATTGTTTAATCGCGTTCAAACGTAAGTTTTTAATTTTCACGTGATCTCTTTCAATGATGTCGATCATGGTTTTCATCAATTCATAAATGCCTTCAACACGAGGTTTGTAAGGTTTGAGCATATGTGTTTCGACCATCATGCCAAAGCTGTTGAACAAAGCAGTATATCCCGTTGAATACCGTGGGCCATCTAAAAACTGACTAAACCCAGTTTCAGGGACTTCGTTAAAAACGTTGACATAGGGCGTAATATCCCATTTTTTATTAGCTAGGTGCTGCTCTAGGCTTGGCATCATTTCCGTATGGAGATAATTGCCCAAATCGCCACCAAGTTTATTGTGTTGTGAGAATAAATGAGTCAAAGTATATTGATAATCGGCACCATTGCTCACGTGATTGTCAATAAAAACAGCAGGTTGGACTAAATGATATATTTGGGTAAATGTGCGTGCGTTTTTGGTGTCGGCTTTTATAAAATCCCTGTTCAAATCATAGTTTCGGGCATTCCCTCTAAAACCGTATTCCTCTGGGCCATCTTGGTTGGTGCGAGTGGATGAATTTCTATTGAGGCTGCCACCAATATTATAGATTGGAATGGTCACTAAAACAGTGTGTTTCGGTATTTTAATTTTTCCTTGTGCAAGATCTCTAAACAAAAGCATCGTGGCGTCAATGCCGTCGGGTTCGCCAGGATGAATGCCGTTGTTGATCAGTAATAATTGCTTGGATTTTCTGATGGTTTCAAAGTCGAAAATTTTATCAGGATTAAAAGTTGCAACGTGCAAAGGCTTACCGGAATCGGTCATGCCTATGCTGTCCAACTGAATTTGAGGGTAACTATCTGCTAAAAGTTGATAATACGCGATCACTTCCTGATAAGTCGCAGTTTTAAGTCCGTCGCTTTTTTCAAAAACAGTCAAGAAATCTTTATTTGAATTTTTATTTTGAGCCATACCAAAAAGGCATATCAAAAAGAACAGGAAAGTGGTTTTCATTAGGAATTATTTTCGATTCAGATCCATGCATAATTAATAAACGCATTGTCTTCCAAAATTACTCAAATTAAACTAATTTTGCAGGCATAAATTTGACTTCACCATGCACCAAACCACAAATACAATCTTGATGATTCGTCCGGTAAATTTCAGGATGAATGAACAAACCGCTGTCAATAATTATTTTCAGGAAGATTTAGATCTGAAAAATTCTGAAATTAATAAAAAGGCACAAGCTGAATTTGATGCTTTTGTTGAAAAACTTAGAGCTGTCGGTGTTAATGTTATTGTAGAAAATGATGACATCGCTAATGATACTCCAGATTCGATTTTTCCGAATAATTGGGTTAGTTTCCATGAAAATGGCGATTTGGCGCTGTATCCTATGTTTGCGGAAAATCGACGCAAGGAACGTCGTGAAGAGCTTTTTGACCGTTTGGAAGATGAGGGGTTTGAGATCAACGATATTATGGACTATACCAGTGCTGAAGAAGATCATTTCTTTTTGGAGGGTACGGGAAGTATCATTATGGATCGTATCAATAAAAAGGCTTACTGCGCATTATCGGCAAGGGCAGATGAAGAGTTATTTATTGAATTCTGTGAAGACTTCGATTATTTTCCGGTAATTTTCACGGCTTATCAAACTGTAGATGGCGAGCGTTTGACTATTTACCACACCAATGTCATGATGTGTATTGCTGAAACTTTTGCGATCATTTGCTTGGATGCTATTGATGATAAAAAGGAACGCAAGAATGTCGTTGAGCATCTTAAAAAAGATGGCAAAGAAGTCATTGCAATTACTGAAGAACAAATGCATCATTTTGCTGGTAATATGTTACAGGTAAGGGGTGCAGATGATAAACGTTATTTGGTCATGAGTAAAGCGGCTCATGAGAGTTTAACAAGCTTACAAATTTCAAAAATATCTATGCATTGCGATGTGCTTTATAGTGATTTAGAAACTATAGAAACCTGTGGTGGTGGCAGCGCACGTTGTATGATGGCAGAAGTGTTTTTGCCGAAAGCATGATGAAATTGAAATCGTAGTTCAAATTTCCTGCCATCCACAACTTTAGGTGAGGCGGGGAGTTGAATTGAAATCGAAGCGGAACTCGAAACACGAAATTATTAATTTTACTCTTCCATTTTCTTCTTAGGAAGTTCTATATAGAACTTGGTTCCGACATTTACAGTACTTTCTACCCAGATATGACCGTGATTGAGTTCGACTAATTCCTTGCAGATGGTCAATCCTAAGCCTGTACCTTTTTCGTTTTGGGTGCCGATAGTTGTGAAATTATTGTTTTTGAAAAGCTTTTTGAGGTTCTCCTTTGAAATGCCCACACCGGTATCTTCCACGCAAATCAAGGATTTGCCATGGTGATCTTTATTTGAGATGGTAATAATATCGCCCATACGACTGAATTTTACCGCATTGGTAATGAGGTTTTGAATAATAATTTCGACCATGCTCTTGTCGGCGTAAACAAATTCACGTTGCGTCTCATCGATAACCACAATCCGTTTTTGCTCTATTTTTGGTTCCACTAAATTGATTTTGTCATGGAAAATTTCCTGAATATTGAGAAGTTCGGGATTCGGTTCCAAGTTTTGGATTTGCGACTTTGACCAATTTAATAGATTGAATAATAATAAGGAGGCGTTATTGGCGTTTTCACTCAGTTCAGGAATCAATTCATTAAACTCTTCTTTGCTGATGCTTTCTTCATTAAGTAAATCCAAAAATCCTTTAATGGACGAAATAGAATCCTTTAAGTCATGCGAAACGATGGAGAATAAGCGATCCTTAATATTGTTGATTTCTTCAAGATCGCGCTTTTGCTCCATAATAGCATCGTGTTGAAGTTGAATTTGCGCATTCTTTGTCTCCAACTCCTGAGTATATTGAATAGAGCTTTTTCTCTTCAGATAGATTAAAAGTAAAATGGTCAAAGCTGTTAAAAATGCTATAATCAGTCCATAAGACAGCAGTTTTAAATTTTTGACCTGTTTATTTTGACCGACGTTGGCATCATGAGGCATAATTACATCACTATCAGCTTCGGATTTTTTCTCGATAATCTCCTCGATAGAATCTGTGTTAGTAGGGAGTTTAGGTTGTTTTTCTCTATCGATAAGATGTTTTAAAGTGAAATATTCCCTTTGCCATTTATAAGCATTTTGAAACTTGCCCTTGGTAGAGTCCAAAGTCATCAAGAGTTTATAGTTTTTTAGAAGTTCTTCAGTGTTTCCAGTGTTTTTAGCCAATTCGTGAGCTTCGTAAATCTGGCTTTCGGCAAGTCGTGTGTTCTTTTTTTCGAGGTTAAGATGTCCAATAGAATTTAGGGCGCTCAAAATACCATCGTTATTGTTTGTTTTTCTATTGTACTTTAATCCTTCCAGCAAATATTCGGAAGCCATGTCATAATTATTAAACTTTAGATATTCCTCTCCAATGCGCGGTAGCACTTCGCCTCTAAGCTTTTGGTCGGTTTCAGGATTAAGCATTGCTAAAACTGCCTCATAGTACTCAATGGCCTTTCGATGTTCCTTGCGTTGCGAATATAAAAGCGCAATGTTTTTTGTGGACATTTTAATGCCGGTACTATCCTGTAGACGCTCTCTTAGGCTCAATGCCTTCATGTTGAACTCAAGAGCTTTGTCGATTTGATGTGTTTGGAAATATGCTTCAGCCAGATTATTGTACGCGACACCAAGATCCTCATAGAGATTTTGAGTTTCGAATATTTTGATCGCTGCCAAGGAATGGACTAATCCCGTGCTGTAGTTGCCTCTTTTGATTTCAATGAGGCCAATGCTGTTGCTTACTTTGGCTATTCCAATGGGATCGTTGAGATCGGAAAACAATTTTTTGGCTTTGTTGAAATGATCAATCGCGTTATAATAATCATTCTTATGGGCATAAATAAGCGCCTTATAGTAATTGGCTTCTGCTACGCCCTTATTGTAATTTAGTGAGATTGAAAGCTGTTCAGTCTCGGAAATATACAAGAGTGCCTTTTGGTAATCTTGGGTTTTGTAAAGGGCCTTGATAAGTTCAATTGACGTAACAACTTTAGATGAATCCTGTTTTTGATAAGCTAATTGTATAGCAAGGCTGTCTATCTTTTTGGTTTGGGAATGACCAGATAAGATAGCAAAAAAGGCAGCTAGGACAATTAACCGATTCATTTTTTGGTAATTAGTTATAAAATGTAATGTTGATGTGATAAGAGCTTGCCTTGAGGGAGAGGTTAGGCACGTTCACGGTATACAGTAACATTGCTGTTAAGGGTTTTTATAAATGGTGTATCAACGTTTTTGGAACCTTGATTAATAGCTTCGCCAAAAATGACCAAAAGCGTTCTTAAAATCTAATTTTCGGGTTTTAATACCAAAAAATTAGATAAAGTGATACTTATTCTTTTTTGGATAAATTGCCTTTTCGATGAAAGGTAAAAATCATAGAAATACGACCATTCTGACGATGAAATGCAAATTCTTAATATCTGCAAAATTCTCCGATATTGCCATTGGTGAAGTGCGGATTTTACCAAATTCAAATCCTTAGTTTAAAATTGTGGAGAATAAGAAAGTCCAATAATATCAAGGTCTAGTTGATATGGTTGTGGTTTTTAAAAAAAAGTAGACTGTATTTTCAACACTCGAATGGTGAAGCATGAGTTGTATGCTGTTGATTGGATCTGCTCCTTTAATATCTTTAATCGCCTGTTTTACCAATTCATCATAATCCTGCCAATTATCGGCATCCTCATCGCAAACTTTTGCGTAATTCCATAAAAATCCACTGTCGGTTCCATTGCCGATTTGAATGATTTTTGGAAGTGTATTTTAGGTTTTCAGTTGAAGTACAACATCTTTAGTGTATTCCTAAATGGCGATTTTAATATGTTCGAAAACTCACATTTTCCCATGCTTGCGGTGGTGTTTATGTTGCAGGATCGGCCCAAGTATCGGAAACATGGATGTCTAACAAGAAATCCATGTTTTTATTCTTTATTTTGAGTGCATATGCTTTGACCTCTGATAAACTATTCTGCCCATCTTGAGGGGTATGCCATAATTTAAGACGGACTAAATTGGTTCCATTTTTTGAAACATAATCCAGTAGATTATTCGCTTTGCCATTTTCATCTTTATATTCGACGTTGTTAGATTCCTATTCAGATTGAAATGATAAATCCATGCCTTTGTAAAAAGCGGGTTTTATTGGTGGAATCTCATCTACATTTTCTTTAGAATTGCTACAACCTATAAAAAAAGAAATGCGCTAATAAGCGTGAGAATTATTTTTTTTCATGAGG
The DNA here is from genome assembly GCA_049795335.1 of Gelidibacter sp. Taxonomy (GTDB): domain Bacteria; phylum Bacteroidota; class Bacteroidia; order Flavobacteriales; family Flavobacteriaceae; genus Gelidibacter. The sequence goes on from JBARDR010000426.1 coordinate 6,128, forward strand.
TCTTTTCTTATTCAAATTTAAACAAATTTAGACGAATGCTAATATTTAGAATGTAACGCCTCTTTCTGGCACATCTATTTTGCCCAACATTACAGTTTTGACAACTAAAAAATTTAATAAAAACGCTATCTTTGCAAACTTAAATTGAACAGCAGATGAATCTTCAGGAGACCTTATCACATCAGGTAAAGAAAGCAGTAAATGATATTTTTGGCGCGACCTTAGAGTCGGTAGAATTACAATCCACACGCAAAGAGTTTGTGGGCGATCTCACTGTCGTGATTTTCCCGATGCTACGTGTGGTCAAAGGAAATCCGGTTCAGATTGGTGAGCAAATTGGCCAATATCTTCAAGATAATATCGCTGAGGTAAAGTCTTTCAATGTGGTGAAGGGCTTTTTAAATGTTGAAATTAATGCGGTCTATTATCTTGATTTTTTTCAAGCTATAAAAGACCAGGACACTTTCGGATTTGTTACTCCTAATCCAGAAGACAAAGCGATTATGGTGGAGTATTCTTCGCCAAATACCAACAAGCCTTTGCACTTGGGACATATCCGAAATAATTTATTAGGGTATAGTGTTGCCGAAATTTTGAAGGCTTCGGGTAAAAAGGTTTATAAAACCCAAATTATAAACGATAGAGGGATTCATATTTGTAAAAGCATGTTGGCCTGGGAACGTTATGGAAATGGAGAAACACCCGAATCCACAGGTTTAAAAGGGGATAAGCTTGTGGGGAATTACTACGTCAAATTTGATCAAGAATATAAAAAGGAAATACAGGAGTTCATCGCTCAAGGAAAAACTGAAGAAGAAGCTAAAAAGTTAGCGCCTATTATCCTTGAAGCCCAAGAAATGCTTTTAAAATGGGAAGCCGGCGATGCAGGAGTTGTGGCGCTTTGGGAGAAAATGAACGGCTGGGTTTATAAAGGTTTTGATGAGACTTATAAAAATTTGGGCGTTGATTTTGATAATCTTTACTATGAAAGCCAAACCTATCTTTTAGGAAAGGAATTTGTAGCAGAAGGTTTAAAATCAGGCGTGTTTTTCAAAAAAGAAGATGGATCCGTTTGGTGCGATTTGACTGCGGATGGTTTGGATGAAAAAATCGTTTTACGTTCAGACGGCACTGCGGTTTATATGACGCAAGATATTGGTACGGCCATTCAGCGTGTCAAGGATTTTCCTGATGTTGGCGGGATGGTTTACAC
>JBARDR010000427.1:0-6455 GCA_049795335.1 Gelidibacter sp.
GAAGGTACCATGGTCGATACTTGGGCTACAGTAGGCAGTTGCGCACAGATTGGCAAAAATGTTCATTTGTCTGGCGGTGTTGGCATTGGAGGTGTTCTAGAACCCTTACAAGCAGCGCCGGTAATTATTGAAGACAACGCTTTTATTGGTAGTAGATGTATTGTAGTAGAAGGTGTTCGAGTTGAGAAAGAAGCGGTATTAGGCGCTAATGTCTGTTTAACCGCCTCAACTAAAATTATCGATGTGACTGGCGATGAACCTGTTGAAATGAAAGGTATTGTGCCGGCACGTTCTGTTGTGATTCCAGGAAGTTATGCCAAAGAATTTCCCTCAGGAACCTACAATGTACCTTGTGCCTTGATTATCGGAAAACGTAAAGAAAGCACCGACAAAAAAACATCATTGAATGATGCTTTACGGGAATATAATGTGGCCGTATAATTAGATAAAGAATGGCAAATTACTATAAAAGTTTAACACTTTTTGCAAAACGCATTTTACTGGTTCTACTCGTTTACACCATATGTAGAATTTTATTTTTAGCTTTCAATTTTGGGGCATTTAATAAACCCTTTTTGAGTGCGTTTTTAGGAGGTCTGAGATTCGATCTTTCTGCTATTGCTTATATTAATTTGCTATTCGCCTTTTCACATGCTTTGCCTGGGAAATTCAAATACAATGACCTTTACCAAAAAGCACTTAAAATTGGCTTTTACTGTGTAAACATGGTCTTTATACTTACCAATTTTGTGGATTTCGAATATTATAAATTCACAGGAAGACGTAGCACTTTTGGATTGTTAACTGCCCAAGGCATGGAGCATGAAATCGGTGGTCTTCTTGGTTCTTTTTTAATGGAGTTTTGGTATCTACTACTCATTGCGATAGTATTGGCGATAGTTTTCTATAAAGCCATTCCTAATTTAAAACGTCCAATTCCAACGGTCAGAACCTCCAAGATGGATTATGCCAAACAATCCTTATTGTTTATTGGTATTATAGTTACGACCATTATCTTTGGAAGAGGTGGTTTTCAGGAAAAACCACTTCGCATAATCGATTCGAGTGGGTATGGCGCTTTAAACCATTCGGCATTGATACTCAATACCCCGTTTTGCATCCTAAAGACTTTAAATCAAAAAGAAACTTTACGGAGTCCAGAGTATTTCTCAAAAGAGGAATTAGATCAAATTTTCAGTCCGGTCATCAGCATTACCACTGATAAAGAACCGACAAAGCAAAATGTCGTTCTCATTATACTGGAAAGTTTTGGAAGAGAAAATTTAGGTATTGGCGCAACGCCATTTTTAGATTCATTAATTACAAAATCTTATTATTTTGAAAACGGTTTTGCTAACGGAAAATTATCCATAGATGCCGTCCCTTCTACCTTAACCAGCATTCCTAGTTTATTAAAACAATCCATAATAACCTCTAGCTACTCCGTCAATAAAGTGAATGGCTTGCCAAAGATTTTGAAGGACCATGGTTATAAAACTTCATTTTTTCATGGTGCGTTTAATGGCAGTCAAAACTTTGATCAATATTCTATAGTTGCCGGTTTTGACAATTACTATGGAAAAGATCAATATGAAGGCCCTGAGGCTTTTGATGGTAAATGGGGGATTTTCGATGAAGAATTCCTTCAGTTTTTCAATAAAAAATTAACCACGTTCCAACAGCCTTTTTTCAGTACTATTTTTACGGTATCGTCTCATAACCCTTATATTATACCGGAAAAACACATCAACAAGTTTCCCAAAGGAAATACGAAAATCTATGAAAGTGTAGGTTATGCAGATTTTGCTCTGAAAGAATTTTTTGAATCCGCTAAAAAAGAAGCTTGGTATAAGAACACCATTTTTGTGATTACGGCCGACCATACATCGTCAGAACCTACGAGTGAGATATTTAAAACGAATGTAGGGAAATTCAGAATTCCGATTCTATTTTTTGATCCTTCAAACGCAGATTTCGTTGGTAACCACGAAAATAACTTTCAACAAGTTGATATTTTGCCTTCTGTTTTAGATTATCTAGGTATTTCAACAACTACCATTAGCTACGGAAAATCGTACACTTCTAAAAAAGACTTTGTGGTTTACTATTTAGATAATATCTACCATCTGATTGATGGTGATTATTATTTAGCATTTGACGGCACGAAATCTCTAGCACTTTACAACTTTAAAGAGGATTCATTACTGAAAAAGAATTTACTTTCGACAGAAACCGAAAAGGCAAAAAGCTTAGAAAAATTTATTAAGGCATATATTCAATCGTTTAATGAACGGATGATTGAGAATAACTTAACCCTTTAGTTTCTCTGAACGCTGTAATTTTACAAGTTTCGCATATTTCATATAGGAGAAAAAAGCTTGTATTAGTGCAATTGTAATCCCATCCAAACCATTAAAAATTCCTTTTTTAAAGAAGTAACATCTAATAAAAGCAATTGCACCATTCAAGACAGGCTTAAATCCATTAATATGCTTTCCTTGATTGAAAAATTGCTGCGCATGCCAAGTTGAATATTGATTTTTTTTGGCAATAATTTGCTCAAAAGAATCCCAGCCATAATGTAAAATATGAACATTTACTTTCTTCTCATTCGTGGCCACTATTTTTTGATGCACTTTAGAATTTGACGGCTTCGCTGTCTTTTTATTGAAGAATCGCACTTTGTGGTCGGGATACCATCCAGAAAAATCAATTAATTCATCATCTAGAAAGTTCTTAACCCTAAAAGAAAACGCATCATACCCACCATCCACATACTTTTTATCTAAGATAAATTTTTCTGCGTCCGCATCTAAAAACTCGTCGGCATCAAGATTTAAAATCCAATCATTTTTACAAAACGGCAAACCGTGTGTTCGCTGCGGACCGTCGCCTAAAAAAGATTGAGAAACAACTAAAGCGCCCTTGCTTTCTGCAATAGCCACTGTATTGTCGCTACTCATGGAGTCAACTATAATGACTTCATTACAAACTTTAAACAAGGCATCAATGCATTTTCCTATATTTTTCTCTTCATTAAAAGTAATGACCAATCCACTAATGTCCATAAATAACATGTTTATAGGGTAAAAATACAGTTTTCATTTAAGTAATGCTCAACATAAAATTTAAACCTTCGTTGTGTCGCTCTAAAATGCTGAAAGTGCAATTCAGTTGATAAAGATTAACTTGGCAAAGAAACAATAGTCATTAAGCAATTCCGAAATAAGAATTATATTTAAAAAAAAGGTTATAAATTTGTTTAGAAATGTAATTACAAAACTATTTCAGCGAATTAAAATCTATCAATTGCCCCAAATCTATTATCAATTCATTTAAATCATGACGATAAAAAACACCCCTACAACTTCTTTGATTTTAACCACCTACAATTGGCCAGAAGCGCTTGAGCTTGTTTTACTGAGCATTGTCAAACAAAGTGTTTTACCTGATGAAATTATTATTGGCGATGATGGATCAGGACCTGAAACTAAGGCTGTCATTACGAAATATCAAAACAACTATTCGGTTCCGATTATACATGTTTGGCATGAAGATGATGGCTTTCGAAAAACTCAAATTTTAAATAAAGTGATTGCACTAGCAAGTTCAGAATATATCATTCAAATTGATGGCGACATTATTTTACACCGTCATTTTGTGAAAAACCATTTACAAATGTGTGAGAAAAATGTTTACACTTGTGGTTCACGAGTTTTTTTAAGTGATGAGGCTTCAAAAAAGGCACAGGAAACCAAAAACATAGCCTACAATTTTTTTTCGAAAGGAAATAGCAACCGACTCAACGCACTTTATAATCCCTTCCTAATGAAACTATTTTCGTACTATAATGATAACCTCATGAAAATTAGAGGTTGTAATACGGGGATGTGGCGCGCAGATTTGATAGAAATAAACGGTTATAATGAGGATATGACCGGCTGGGGACGAGAAGATTCTGAGATATCGGCAAGATTAACGCATGCCAAAAAAAGAAAAAAACATATCAAATTTGGAGCCCTAACCTATCATCAACATCACGAATTTAGTTCGCGCTCCGAATTTAATAAAAATCATGAAATTTTCTCTAAAACCATAGATGAAAACCTAACGCGTTGCGAAAATGGATTAGATAAATATCTCAAAAGCACACCCATTAACAACTAAAAACACCTTTTAAACTGAAAAATTCAACAAAAATATCGGCGTTACTCATTGTTTATAATGAAGTTAATCATATAAAAGAGGTTATAAATAACATCAGTTTTGCTGATGAAATTATTGTTGTCGATTCTTTTAGCACCGATGGTACTGTTTCGGAATTAGCTCAATTTAAGCATGTCAGAACAATACAACGCAAATTTGAAAATTTTGCAGACCAAAGAAACTTTGCCTTACGACAAGCCACTCACGATTGGGTTTTATTTATTGACGCGGATGAACGCATAACGGACGCGTTAAAATCAGAAATTATCACAACAGTCAATTCCTCAACAGACGCTGCCGCGTTTATGGTTAAACGTCTGTATTTTTTCGATAAAAAAAGAATCTATTTCAGTGGTTTTCAGACCGATACTACCTATCGATTATTTAAAAAAGATCACATAAACTATATTGAAGATAAAATAGTTCACGAAATGCCAAGTATAAATGGTAAAAGTAAAATTTTAAAAAATAATATGCTACATTATTGCTTTGATAGTGCCGCTCATTACAAAGCGAAGATGGAACATTACGCAAGTCTCAAAGCATTAGAACTTTATAAAAAAGGAAAAAGACCAACACCTTTCCATTTTATTTTCAGGCCTGCTTATAGGTTCATCAATAACTATTTTTTTAGACTGGGTTTTTTAGATGGAAAACCAGGTTTTCAAATCTGCTATTTAAGTGCTTATGGCGTTTATTACAGATATAAGGAGCTTGAAAAACTAGTGGGTTGATCGAGAAAATTAAAATATTTTTTAAAATCCCCAATAGAACATATCTGGAAAATTTCGGCTTTAACAGCAAAGTCGCCAATACTTTTTGAGAATAACATTACTTTTGATAATGGAAAAACAGGTCTCGTAGAGTGACTTAAAAATAACTCTGAGAGTTAAATACCTCAATAAATACAATCATTTTATATATGCACAAGGAAATTTCAGATGCTGTTCAAGTTTTAAAAGATGGCGGACTTATACTCTATCCTACCGATACCGTTTGGGGAATTGGCTGTGATGCTACCAATCCAGAGGCGGTTGAAAAAGTGTTTCAACTAAAAGAACGCGCGGACAACAAAGCGCTGATTTGTTTAGCAGCCGATGACCGAATGTTGAGCAGATATGTGAAAGAGATTCCGAAAGTAGCGTATGATATTTTTGACGTTTCTGAAGAGCCAATTACCATTATTTACGATGACGCTCAAAATTTGGCTGAAAATTTAATTGCAGAAGATAAATCCATTGCCATCAGAATTCCGAATGACGATTTTTGCTTTCAGTTGCTCAGACGCTTTGGCAAACCCATCGTTTCAACATCAGCAAATGTCAGCGGAAAAGCCACCCCAAAATCATTCAAAGAAATAGCACCCGACATTTTAAAAGGTGTGGACTATGTTGTAAATTTGCATCGCGAAAAAGTTTGCGCCAAACCGTCGTCAATCATTAAGTTGAGCGCCAATGGAAAGGTGAAAATTATAAGATAATAAAAAACTCCAAAATTCAAATTCCAAATTCCAATAATCTGTTGGGTATTTGGTGCTTGAAATTTGAATATTATGAAATATCAAGCCTTAAACCATCCGATTTTTAAAATCATCTCCCAATCTGCTGAAGAATTAGGAATTGATGCCTACGTCATTGGTGGCTTTGTTCGTGATTATATCCTACAACGCGGCCAACATAAAGACATCGATATTGTCGCTATTGGCAGTGGTATCGACTTGGCAAAGCAAGTGGCCAAACACATTCCAAACCGTCCTAAAGTTCAAGTGTTCAAAACATACGGAACTGCGATGTTGCGTTATGAGGACATTGAAATTGAATTTGTTGGTGCCCGCAAAGAATCTTATACGGAAGAAAGCAGAAATCCGATTGTGGACAACGGGACTTTGGAAGACGACCAAAATCGTCGTGATTTTACGATAAATGCTATGGCTCTTGATTTGGGGCCCGCCAGTTTCGGTAATTTGCTCGATCCGTTTGGTGGCATTGCTGATTTGGAAGCCAAAACTATCAGAACCCCATTAGATCCTGATATTACCTATAGCGACGATCCGTTACGCATGATGCGCGCCATCCGATTTGCAACACAGCTCAATTTTACCATTGAAAAAAAATCGCTCGACGCGATTTCAAAAAACAAGGATCGCATTAAAATCATTACCAACGAGCGGATCGTGGTTGAGCTTAATAAAATTCTTGAAAGTGACATTCCCTCCATTGGTTTTCTGTTATTGGAGCAAACGGGAATAC
>JBARDR010000428.1:0-7149 GCA_049795335.1 Gelidibacter sp.
CTTCAGAGGTAATGCTCTCAGGTATACATAATTTGGTTAGAAAAATTTTACGGTCTTGAAGTGAGTACTCAATTTTTGCTAAATCGTCTTCAACTTTAAGTTCAAATTGACGTAAGAAATCATTGTCAACTAAATCTGCTGCATCATTCATAATAATATCTTTAATTTTATTTAATGGTTGGAAGGAGGTAATGGCTAATTTTATATAGCTTTGCCTGACAAATTTACGATAAATCACGATAGTATCGGCCCTCTAAGATGTTAAATACTTCGAAAGTAAACGTTTATGGGGCTTTAATGACTTTATTGTCTTATATTACCTTAGGCACTAAGTTTTGGTTTCGATTAAAATCAGCACATGGAGAAAGAAATTATTCCTGTTTATCTTATGCCAGGAATGGCTGCAAAACCAACCATCTTTGATCGCATTAAATTACCTGAAGATCAATTTAAAATTTATTGGTTGGAATGGATGATTCCAGAAGTGAATGAAAGTCTGGAACACTATGCGAAGCGCATGATTGAAAAAATAGAACATAAAAACCCGGTGCTTTTGGGTGTGTCATTTGGAGGAATTTTGGTTCAGGAAATGAGTAAGTTTATGGAGGTGAGTAAATTGATTGTGGTAAGTAGCGTAAAGTCACGTCATGAACTTCCGAAACGTATGAAAATCGCTAAATTTATAAAAGCATATAAGTTCGCGCCCACACAATTGCTTTCTAATTTGGACGTTCTTAAAAAGTATGCCTTTAACGAGACTCTTTCCAAGCGAATTGATTTGTACAAAACGTATCTCGCTGTAAATGACAAGCGTTATTTGGATTGGGCCATAAAGGAAATGTTGCTTTGGGATCAGGAAGAGCCTAATAAAGATGCCATTTATATACACGGCGATAAGGATGCCATTTTTTCACATTCTTGCCAAGGAAACTGTATAGTGGTAAAAGGAGGTACACATATTATGGTGGTTACAAAGTATAGATGGTTCAATAAAAATCTTCCAAAACTAATAACAGACTCATATTGATTACTGTTGAATTATTTTTTTACATTTATAAAAAAAAATAGAAAATGAAAATGATTAAGAATTTACTAGCAGTTATAGGCCTTGTATGCATTTCAGGGCTGTTTATATTTGCTGTACAAAAGCCTGCTGACAATGAGGTGCAGCCTGAGCAAAGGATGGTCAACGGTTATAATATATACGCAGTAAAAATACCTGAAGATCTTAACTTTGCAGACGAACAAATGCCATTATCAGATCCTGATGTTTACGAGCGCATGGATCGAGAGCTTTTGGTCAACACCTATTGGCAATCTAATGGGCTTTTGATGTTTAAACGTGCTCAAAAGTATTTTCCTGTAATTGAACCTATCTTAAAAAAGCATGGTATTCCAGATGATTTTAAATATTTGGCAGTCATAGAAAGTGGCTTAAGCAATGCCGTTTCTCCTGCAGGAGCAAGAGGTGTTTGGCAGATTATGCCCGCCACGGCAAAAGAAAATGGACTAGAAGTTAATGAAAACGTCGATGAACGTTACAATTTGGAAAAATCAACCGAAGTGGCGTGTAAGTATTTGTTGCAGTCAAAAAGAAGTTTAGGTTCATGGACTTTAGCAGCTGCAGCCTATAACGCAGGAAATACAGGAATATCACGTCGATTAAAAGAACAGAATGTCAATGATTATTATGATTTGTTATTAGGAGAAGAAACCGGTCGTTATATGTTCAGGATTGTGGCTTTGAAAGAAATCATGAACAATCCAAAAACCTATGGATTCAATTTTGAGGAACCAGATCTCTATTCCAATATCCCAACATTCAATGTTGTCGTAGATAAGGAAATCCCAAATTTCACTGCATTTGCTGAAGAGTACGGTATTAATTATAAAATCCTTAAAATCCATAATCCATGGTTAAGGGAAACCCGTTTGAACAATAAAACAGGTAAAAAATACGTCATCGAAATTCCTGAGGCAGGACATTATCCTAAATCTTAATGTTCAGCTTTCTCTCAAATAATATTTGGGTTATACTTATAGTCATTAATTACCTTTTGGTCATTTTAACCGCATTTACGGTGTTGACCAAAAATATAAATCCAACCAAAACGATATCTTATATTATCGTTTTGGTTTTTTTTCCTTTTTTCGGACTGGTCGTCTATTATCTTTTTGGACAGGAATACCGGAAAAATAAAATCTTCAACAGAAAACACCTGCTCAATCAAAAAATGATTGCAGAGGTTAGCCGACGTCTCGCGCCAGACAAGGAGGAAATTAAAGAATTAAAAGAAGATCTTTTAGATGAAAAAATAAAACTTGTGAAGTTGTTGCACAGCAGTGCCAATTCACCTCTAACGATTAATAATGATGTACAGATTATTAAGAATGGCGAAAACAAGTTTAAGGTGCTTTTGGCCGATTTAAAAAGGGCGAAAACACACATTCATATGGAGTATTATATTTTGCGTGATGACAAGATAGGGACTCAGGTTATAAATATTCTTTGTGATAAAGCGAAGGCTGGTGTGAAGGTGCGATTGAGTATTGATGATGTTGGCAGTAGCATTTCTAGAAAGAATAAAAAAAGAATGACCGAAAGCGGTGTGGAATGGTATTCATTCATGCCCGTTCTTTTTCCTAGCTTTACGGGGAAGATGAATTATAGAAACCATCGTAAAATAGTAATCATTGACGGTAAAATTGGTTATATCGGCGGTATCAATGTTTCCGATACTTATATCAATTATGAGGATTCTGAGTCGTATTGGAGAGATACGCATTTGAGGATTACAGGCGATGCTGTAAAATCTCTGCAAATTCATTTTTTGATGACTTGGGAGTTTGTTTCTGGCAAGAAGATAGAATTGGAAGAAAGTTTCTTTCCGAAGGATGCTTGCGAGGAGTGTGTTGCGCTTCAAATTGCTGCCAGTGGCCCAGATTCCGATTGGGCAAATATTATGGAGGTCATTTTTACGGCTATTGTTACCGCAGAAAAATATGTGTATTTGACCACGCCCTACTTCATTCCAAACGATCAGATTATTACGGCGTTACAAGTGGCTTCAAAAAGTGGTGTGGATGTAAGATTGCTAATTCCAAAGGAGTCTGATTCTTGGACCGCAAAACACGCTACCAATTCCTATATTCAGTGCTTATTGGATGCTAATATTAAAATATATAGATACTGCAAAGGTTTTATCCATGCTAAAACGATTGTCATTGATGATGTATTCTGTACAGTTGGGACGACAAATATGGATTATAGGAGTTTCAATATCAATTTTGAAATCAATGCGATTATCTACAATAAAAATAAATGCTTGGAGCTGAAATCCCACTTTTTTGAAGATTTAAAAGATAGCGAGGCCATTGATAAAGAAAGATGGTTAAACCGACCAAAGATTGAGAAGTTTAAGGAGTCCTACTGCCGACTTTGGGCACCACTGCTGTAGTTTTAACACTATGTTTAACGATCCTCTTTTGGAATGCGATGTTCAGCGATATCAGTCTGATTTGCCAACAACTCGGAAATTCCTATAGTAATCTTTTCGGCAAACTGTTCTTTCGTTTCAGGCTTTGAGTCTCTTAAAAAGAATTTTCGATCGATGTCAAAAATCTGTTTGTCCTTATTGATATAAAAACAAGTGGGGATGCCAAAAGAATGTTTATAAACGGAAAGTGCTCTGTTGGAATTATTATAACGCTCATCGGCATAGACGACGGTTACATTTTTGTTGTAATCTTTGGTATTCTTTTTAGCAATATTTAGCTTATCCCAATAGATCACAATGATTTCCACCATACCATGGTAATGGTTGGCTATGGCGTTTATGGTTTCGATCTCCTCTTTTGTTTGAATGATGGCTGAGTTTTTCGTAATCAACAAAAACGGCTTATCAATTTTGTCGGATTGGAGATAACCCCCTGATACTTTCTGAAGTTTCAGGGCAGAAACATAAGTGTTTTTTAAGTGATTGTTTACAAGTGAATTAAAAATTGTATCCACTTCATTAGGCATACTGTTTCTGATGGCCAAATCAGATTTGTTATTGAATTTTCTTAAATTGAGAGCCAGCGCATCATCAAAATACACTTTTTCCTCTTGAGCATAGAGCAATGGGAGGTAAGCAAAAAGTAAAATTACAAGTAATTTTTTTAAGGCCATTAGCAGGTTTTTTTGTTGTTAAGGATGAGTAAGTTATGGTTTATAGGGGACAAAGTCAAAACTTCTCGATGAGGGCTTGAAAAACACTGTTAATCTCCAAAAGAAACACTAGTTTCTCTGGAATATGTATTTATAAAATACACAGGCAATTATCGAATTGGTCCTTCAACTATCCAATTGAACGTTGGGTTCATGAATAATTAATTTTAATGTGCAATAATAAAGGTAATTACAAAATAGAAATGCTTAGGTCAATGTTGGATAAGCTGAAGTGGAAATTGAAGTTGAAAAATAAAGTCCTGAATAAAGAGTAGATTTCTTTTTAAACAACAAACATTAAAGCTGATAGAATTTAGCGACGTCTTCCTTGCCTGTTGCCACCGTAATGTTGATTTGGCATTTGTGCTTTTTTCATACTGTCCTTCATCATTTTAATTTGGTCGGCCAACATGTTACGCTTATCTAATTTCTGAGCTTCATTCAATAAAATTTTAGCCTCTTGTGGGCGTCTTTTGCTAAAAGCTATTCCAGAAAGATTAAGTTTTGCCATTGCCATATCATGATCCATGGATAAGCCAAGGGTTAAAGCTTTTTTGAAGTATTTTTCAGCTTCATTCATATTGGTTTGAGACACCATAATTCCATGAAGATAGTTGTAATAGCCTTCTTGCTTCTTAATCAAAGCATTCGATGGATTTTTAATTTTGTCCAACCAACGTTTAGCGCCGACAAAATCTTGTTTTCGCAGTCTTAAAAAGGCCAAGAGGATAAATTCGTTCTTAAAATAAAGAAACACAAAAACTGTAGATAATAAAATCCACATAATACCATTTCCGATGTAGCCTTCGGTAAATTGATAAATGGCATAAGCTATGATTAAAGCAGTTATAACGAGTTTTATATTTTTATTGTACATGGCTATTTTAATATTTTATAAGTAATTGTCGATATTATTTTTGTCGGTATGGTCAGGTTGCCAGCATGAACTTGCGTGTCGCCCATGTAAATTCCTTCAACAGTAATGTCCTTAAATAGTCCGGTTTTTGAATTCGCATTGATGGTCGTTTTTTGGGTTCCGGTAAGCACCATCATGACGTTTTCATCAATATTGGACATGGTGGTATTAGCATTTCCTGAGATGGTATAGGTGTCAGGGTTATAGGCTGCTAAAGTCCATTTGTTTTTCGCTTGTAAGTCCCCTTGATAAGCATTCTCCCAGGAGTCTCCTGCTTTCACGGATTTGGCAGGTAAAAAATAAGTCATTTGCTCAAAACTGTTCGAAAGTGCCTCACTTCCAAATTGTTTTTCAAATTGTGCTCTATTCGCTTCAATGGCCGCTTCGTCAGTGATGCCTGCCGCCTTGAACATGGAAGCAATTAATTTCTCGCCTCCAGAAATCGATTTAATTTTCCCTGTCCTTTCCATAATCATGGTGACAGGAATGTTTAAAGTGCCTTTAAACATTTTTGAGGTAAGATCTTCGTCATCTTTATTGGAAGTGTCTGCATTGAGCAATTCGCCCAGCGACGGCGAACTCATGGTCATTTTCATGTGTTGAAAAGTCATTTCCAAAGTGATGAGCCCTTGTTCCACTTTAACCACCTTAAATAACATGCTGCTCTTTAAATTATTATCAATGATTTGGTCAACCCCGTTAATATCTTGTGTAATATGTTGTGCTGCTTGCTGCTCAACGTTAAAAGTGTCATTTACTTTAAGGTCGTATTGCAGCGTTTTCTGAGCATTTACCCCCACGGAAGAAAGAAAAACAAGCAAAAAAATAAAGGCCTTCATGAATCGTATTAGTGTGTCTATTTTCAAATCACAAAGAAACTAATTTTTTTTAAGTTGGCATTGCCATTTTTGTGATATTAGCTATAATAAGGTTATATTATTTGGAACGTTTTTCGGCTTATAATAGCAATAGGTAAAATTAAAAAAATATTTTAATATTAGATTTGCCAAAGTAAAAACTCTTTGTATATTTGCCCGCAGTTTTGGGGAAAGAATCAAAACACTATTTTAGACTATTCAAGATTATTTTAAAGATACAAGACAATGAGCAAAAGAACGTTTCAACCATCGAAAAGAAAGAGAGTAAACAAACACGGTTTTAGAGAAAGAATGGCTTCTGCTAATGGTAGAAAAGTCCTTGCACGTAGAAGAGCAAAAGGAAGAAAAAAACTATCTGTATCTTCAGAAACTAGACATAAAAAATAATGATTAACAATTGTTAATAAATTAGAGGTGTTACTTAGGTGTAGCGCCTTTTTTTGTACCTAATTCATATTTATTTTTGCACCACAAAATTCATCAAAATGCCTAAAGACACAAACATTAAATCTGTACTTATTATCGGATCAGGACCAATCGTTATCGGACAAGCTTGTGAGTTCGATTATGCTGGCACCCAAGCCTTACGCTCACTTCGTGAAGATGGTATAGAAACTGTACTCATTAATTCAAATCCGGCAACCATCATGACAGATCCTACCATGGCCGATCATGTTTATTTGTTGCCACTCACTACAAAATCAATCATCCAAATCTTAAAGGAACATCCTCAAATTGATGCTGTCCTACCAACGATGGGTGGACAAACAGCCCTGAATTTGTGTATTGAGGCAGATGAAAAAGGCATCTGGGATGATTTTGGTGTAAAACTTATTGGTGTTGACATTAATGCTATCAATATTACTGAGGATAGGGAGAAATTTAAGGAGTTAATGTTCAAAATAGGTATTCCTATGGCCCCTCAAGCTACCGCAACTTCTTATTTAGAAGGTAAGGAAATTGCTCAGAAGTTTGGTTTTCCTTTGGTTATTAGAGCGTCGTTCACACTGGGTGGTGAAGGTGCATCATTTGTGCATACAGAAGATCAGTTTGATGAATTACTGATACGTGGTTTGGAGGTTTCTCCTATCCACGAAGTGATGATAGACAAAGCTTTAATTGGATGGAAGGAATATGAATTAGAG
>JBARDR010000429.1:0-2150 GCA_049795335.1 Gelidibacter sp.
GGAATAATAAATATATAAATGTTGAACAAATATTAAACTAATGAAATATGAAAACTTTAAAACAATTTACTTTAGCGCTTTGCATGCTTATTGCGTTTAGCGCATTTTCCCAGGATAAGAAAGACAGAAAAGTTATGGCTGATGCCGACAACGCAAAAACGACTCTTATTCAAGCTAACAACGGTCTTAGCAAATACTTCAGCAGCGCCGCGGGATATGTGATATTTCCTAATGTTGGAGAAGGCGGATTTATTATAGGTGGTGCTTCTGGAAATGGCGTTGTTTATGAACATGGTAAGCCTGTCGGAATGGCTGATCTAAAAAAAATAGATATTGGATTTCAAGCCGGTGGACAAGCTATCATTGAGGTTATCTTTTTTGAAACTAAGAACGCTTTAGAAAGGTTTAAAGAAGGTCAGTTCAAATTTTCTGCAGAAGCGTCAGCCGTAGTTATAGAGTCAGGTGCTGCTGTAACCGCTGGATATAATGATGGGGTAGTGGTCTTTGCCTTACCAAAAGCTGGACTTATGGCCGATGCGTCAGTAGGTGGTCAAAAATTTAGTTATAAATCGTTTAAATAGACTCATATGATTTCTTAGAATCATTTCGAATTTATAAAAAGAAGCCGTCTCAAGATCTAAATTGAGACGGCTTCTTAATTTTTATGTTTTATGGTTGAATTGCTGTATTTTTTAATAAATGGCACTTTATGAACTTAAATTTAGCGCTTTAACGCAAAGTGACCCTTAAGTTGAAAAGTAGTATCGTCTTTTTTAACATCGGCGACAAACCAATAATCTGTTGCTGGCATTTTTTGACCATCGTACGTGCCATCCCAACCCTGAGAAGATGAAGTCAAATAAGCAAGTTGTTTGCCATAGCGGTCATAAATATAAATGACAGTTCCAGGCAAGGTTTCTACGCCAGTAATATGCCAAGTATCAAAATAGCCGTCAGCATTTGGCGTCATAAACTTTGGAGTGTCAAGGATGATGACTTCTTTAGTAACTTCAGCGCAGCCGTTTAAATCAATGACCTTAATCAAATTAGGACCAATTGGAACATGTTCAAAAAAGTTTGATTCCTGCGGTGGATTGTCATTTAAAACATACAAGTAGTTGCCAATTCCACTTATGGTTACCGTAATATTATTGGGATCAGAAAAGTCAATGCTTTCGGTAAAATTAATCGTTGCGCTTTCCGATTTGATGACCTCAAAACTTTGTGTCGTTTCGCATCCAAAAATAGTCGTGACTTGCACCCAATAGGTTCCAAGTTCAGTAATGTCGATTTCTATTTCTGGTGTTGTGGCGTTGGTGGACCATAAGTAAGTATCATCCTTATTAAAAGTGTTGGCGCTGACCACGATTGAGCCATCGAGTACACAGATGGTCTGATCAGGAATATCAACCACTGGTCGACGGTGGACAAGAGTTTTAAATTTCGTGGTATTGTAACAGCCCGTGGCATTATTTTTAATTCTGACATAAATGGTTTGCATATCGGAAGCAGCATATAAAGTGCTGAGCGCATTATCTCCTGAATCGGCGTCAACAATTTTGTCATGATAGGAAACGCTAAACTTATTGGCATCCTGTCCATTAAGAACTTTAGCAGTCTGTTGAGAAAGATCAAAAGTGTACAGGCCATCAAAGTCATCATCACAATGGTCTAAATCAGGAATAGCGTTTGCAATAGGCAACGGATTGATCTTAAGCACTAAATTATGAAGACTGAAACAACCAGAATTCCTATTTTCCATTCGAATAAACAATCGGTCCGCAGAGGTTTTATAGGTGTAATCAGTGTTAATCGCATTGGTGCCTGCCAGGGCGTCAGCTTGTGATTTGTAATAGGTAACATCAACATTGGCGGTGTCCTTGATTAATTCGTAGTTGATCTCGGTAAGATCGAAAAAATTAGAGCTATTTGCGCAAATTACGACCTCGTTGATAGGATGAAACACAGGGGGTAGATTAACAATCAGATCAATTGGAATGGACAGATAACAAAGTGTTTTTGTATCTGTAATCCGCACAAAAACGGTCTGTGGATTCGAAATGTTCGTGTAAGATTTTGGAGTTTTAATTACATTGGTTTGCGACTCTGCATCTTCGGCGTTGGCATAATACTGAATATCCAAGTTATAC
>JBARDR010000430.1:0-2247 GCA_049795335.1 Gelidibacter sp.
GCTAAGTACCTGGTTGAGAGGATTATGTCTTAGTTTTGTTAATCATAATTGTGCGAAAAACGAAAACATTATGCCATTATTGGTGTTTTCCACAACAATCCTTCTTAGCGAACATTTAAATTATTGAAACAATGCCTTCAGTTCCGTAGCGTCATGTGCCAACATTTTTCCTGCCAATACTAGGCTCAATTGTTTACGTCGTAAAGCCGCATTAAAGCGTTCTTTTTCCAAATCAGTTTCCGGAACGATTTCTTCGATTGGAGTTGGTCGACCGGTTTCATCCACAGCAACGAAGGTGTAAATAGCTTCATTAGCCAGAGATCTTACTCCAGATTCGCGGTCCTCAATCCACACATCAATATATACTTCCATTGAGGTTTTAAACGCTCTAGAAACCTTCGCTTCCACAGTGACCACACTTCCTAAAGGAATAACTCTATTGAACGCAACATGATTAACCGAAGCAGTCACAACAATTCGTCGGCTGTGACGTCGTGCAGCAATACTTGCAGCGCGATCCATACGTGCCAAGAGTTCCCCTCCAAATAGATTATTGAGCGGATTGGTTTCACTTGGAAGTACCAAATCGGTCATTATACAAACAGAATCATTAGGATGTTTGGGTTGCATTCTTTGTGTTTTTTAATTAAGGGTCAAAGATAGGTTGGATTTGGGGTTTTTTAGGCAGGAATGAGCTAATAGTTGGTGTATTTCGCCAAAACGGAATGCAATAGAACTATATGAATTACAGAATCAGCTAAAATATTTGTAAATTATCTAGCTATTAAAATCAGAAAATGTCTTTGAAAAGAGTTGCTGTCTATAAAGAATTATGAAGCATCAATCAGTAATTTGGAATCATCATTCAACAATCAAAATCTATTACTCCAACTCCCTAACCAACAACCAAGCTTCCTTATTGTAGTTTTGACGAATGTCACGCAAAGCATTGAGCGCTTCATTTCCAGTTTCATAACTAGAATAGACCACTTCATGCAATCCGTACTTATTAACGCCTATTTTACGAGCTTTAAATCCAAGTGCTTGTAGTTCTTCAACTTTGGAGTTCGAGTTTTCCTCAACTCTAAAAGCACCAGCAATAATATGATATTTGCCTTGTTGTTTTTCAACATTCAATGTTGCCGCAGGTAGTGGATTTTCAATAACGAAGGTGGCTTGTTGCACTTTGGCATCCAATTGTTCAGAAGCAGCTTCTTGGGCTAATTGGTTATGAGTTTCAACTTGATTGCCATAATAGTTTGAGACGGCAAACCAAGCAGCGGTCAACGCTATAAGTGCTACTGCAGCATATTTAAGGTATGGTCTTGCAGTGTTTGAGTCTCTCGAAATTCGTCTTTCAGGAGTGATGCTGATAGGGATGATATCTTCTAGCGTTTCTACTTGCTGCTTATAAACTTCACGATTAACGTTAGAAGCTTTGAATTCAGAAAGTCCAAAAGCTTCCGTTAAGAAATTGCTATTGTTAGACGGTTCAAAAACAATCTTTCCCGCGCTATTTAATATTAAATCGCCAATAGAGCTAAAACTTAAAGTCTCGCCTTCGTCTAAAAATGATTTGATCGACTTGACTTGTTTGCTGATTTTCTGAACGGCAATTTCATAAGGAATCTTTTCCGCGTCGGCAATATAACTGGCCAATAGGCCGTCATTATGCTGTAATTGCTCATTGAATGAAATCACTTTTTTAGGCGGAAAAAAAGTATGATTCCTTTCATCAATTGTAGCAGAGACACGTTTGGTCAAAAAAGCACCAAATTCCGGAATCGTTACGCAGTCGTAACGGTAGAGTAAATCGCTTATGTAAGTTTCTATATGCATCGAAACAAAGTTAGTAATTTTTGATTTTGGTGGAAATTAAACCCCTACTATTTATTAACATTGCTTAAGTTTAGACAGTTTTCCCTATAAATCAATTGTATAGATGTCAGATCAGGACTTAATTTATATACTTGCCTTGCAAAATGTCCCTAAAATAGGGGACATTACGGCCAAAAAAATGATCGCCCATTGCGGATCTGCGGAAGCGGTGTTGAAAGAAAAGAAACATCTTCTACTAAAAATCGACGGCATTGGGAGCAATATGTTGCAAGATGTTTATAATAAAAATCATTTGTTAGCTGCAGAAGCCGAGTTGAAATTTATTAAAGAGAATCATATTACATGTTTGTACTTTATGGACGCCAATTATCCTGAAAAATTAAAACATTGTATCGACGGCCCGATTCT
>JBARDR010000431.1:0-1783 GCA_049795335.1 Gelidibacter sp.
GACAATTTTTTGATGCTCTAAATGCGACGTCAACAATTCATAAAGATGGTTTTCAAAACATGCTTTCTTTTCCTGATGGGTGAAAACGCTATCACAATCGGCAAACGTCGGATAATCATCCACGTCATTCCAATTGATGGCCTGCATTTCCTCTTCCAAAAGCTGTTCGGTGGATACTTTTTTGGATTGAAAATAATCGCAAGACGTCAGTATGATAAAGAAAACAAGTAATAATCGCTTCATTTTTATAAGAGTACTGAAGCTGAAAAGTACAATTTTTTTAGAGAATAAATTCACTCAACCTAGTTCTGATAATTAATTTATATTTAGAACAAATGCAGCTTAATCAGTTTTCATGAATTTCTCTTCCTTAAGCTCTTGCAATCGCCCACTGGCATAGGGAATATACATACTTTTTGGAAATTTATCGATATACACTTCATAGACTTTAATTTTGGAATTTCGATCTGCATAAT
Source organism: Gelidibacter sp. (assembly GCA_049795335.1). Classification (GTDB taxonomy): domain Bacteria; phylum Bacteroidota; class Bacteroidia; order Flavobacteriales; family Flavobacteriaceae; genus Gelidibacter. The sequence continues at coordinate 477 of JBARDR010000431.1, forward strand.
ATTCATCTTTGGTTCTTACCAAAAAGAACTGAGCCGCCTCGTCCTGTGGGTTTTCATTGACCGCCTTCTGAAGTGCCGCTATGGCTTCCTTATACTTTTTCTGTCGATTTAAAACACCTGCAAGCTTCGTGTATTCCGCATTTAACGGCTGATCCAAAATATGCAATGCCTTGGCAATCCACTCTTCTGCGGCAGCGAAATTATCGACTTTCTCATATAATTGTCCTAAAATATAGAGATTGGTCGCATTTTTAGGATCATAATCTACCGCACGATGGGCTTGAATTATAGCTTTTTCATACAGCAATTGTTCGGCATAACAAAAGCTCAATTTCTCATGGATAAACTGCGAACTTTCGCCCAAATCCAATAACTTTTCGAACCATGCCGTCGCTTCTTTATAATCCTCTTTCCAATAGTAATTGAGCGCCTTTAAACTTATCAACTCCGCATTATTGGCATAACTCTCCAATCCTCTGTTGATATACCGAAGGGACGCCTCATGATTGCGCTGTGCTAAGAAATACCTGGCGATTTTATAAATGGCTTTTTGATGGGTGTGATCGAGCTCATAGGCCGAATGAAATCGGTTCATGGCAGTAGAATCGCCTTGTTTTTCAAAGACCAATACGAGTTCATAATGATAATTCGGATTCTTATAATCGAGATAGACCAATTCACTGAATAATACGGCGGCGTCATTGAGTTTTTTACTTCTGGAAAGCAGCTTGGCGTAATCATACTTGATAAGCGCATCCTCCGGGAAAGCGTTGAGTGCGTTATCATAGTTTGCTAAAGCTTCATCGTAATTCCCAAGCGCTAAATTAGCCTTCGCCATTTTTTCATAAACCTCTTCTTGTTTTTCATAACTTTTAAAAACTTCAATGGCTTGTGAATAGTTGCCATGGACATACAAGCTGTCAGCACGTTTGATGAGAACGTCCTGCGCTTGTAAAGACCATGAGACTAACACTAAAAGTAAAATTTTATAGAATTTTTTCATGAATTGTATTAATTGACATGAGGCAAAATCACTTTAATAGTGTGACCATCGGTAATATGAAAACTCGTAAAATAAGAATCCCTATTGAGCAAGATAATTAAGCCATCGTAACGTTTTTGTTCAGCTTCAGTGTATTGGTCATGGTTGTCCACGACCAATTTCAAAATCCCATCTTGGGTGCTGTTTTCCCATTTTTCTTTGGCTTCGTCTGTTCTTTTATGATTTACATAGTCCTGATAACTCTTTTGCTTCCTGAGGATTTTGAATTTTTCAACCATTTCAAAATCGCTGGGCTTATCTGTGC
>JBARDR010000432.1:0-3692 GCA_049795335.1 Gelidibacter sp.
GCTTTAGCCGGTGCCTTTAAGTGTAGATAAATGAAGGGCTTTAGCCCAAACTGTACCGAGATGGTGGTTTGACTAAAGCCCTTTTACTATTTTCTTCCGATTCAAGTCTTAATTCTTGATTCTAAAAGCGACGTGGTCTGGATTCTTTCCAAGAAATATGTATTCTATTCTACGAACTCTTATTCGGCGCCAGAATACTGGCATGAAAATCTGAAACAATGCGTTTGGTGTAATTATCCAGCAATTCCATGACCCGTTCGCTGCTGTCTGAAACCACAATCATGCCGATATGCCATTTTTTATGCATGCGCCAAACAATTTCAGGATCGTTAAAACTTGAAGTATCAGGATTCTCAAACTTGCTTAAGGACACGACGATACCTGCATATTGATGCTTGACTTCTGGTAGTTTATACGTTTCTTTTCTTAAAACCTTGGATTCAATCCGCGCCCATTCGCCCCAAAGATTAATCCCCGAAGCCACTGCGACCATTTCGGCTAAATTGGCCCCTCCAACGCGTGAGGAGGTTTCTAAAAAGAACAATTCCCCCGTTTCTTTGGAAGCAATAAACTCCGTATGTGACGCGCCAAACTGCATTCCGAAGGCTTTTATCACCTCGGCATTCATCTTGATTAATGCCTTTTCCATTGGAGTACCCTTTTCGCAGGTTGCCGATCGGAATACGCCACCACCGTGTGAAACGTCAAGTGGGGTATCTAAATATTTACTAGCTCGGGCAAAAATCACCTTACTCTCAAGGGTTAAGCCATCCACATGGTACACATCTCCAGGAGCGAATTTTTCAATCAGGTAATTATCGCGTTCATCCTGAAGGGCGTTGACAATTTGCCAAAGTTCCTCCCTATTATTTATTTTTTTGATGCCCGTTGCCGAAGCTTCCAATCGTGGTTTCAATAACCATGGCGGACTTACACGATCGGCAAAGGCATTGATGTCAAAGTCATGAAATAAGGCCGTGAATTCAGGTACATTGACGCCTTCTTCCTTAGCTTTCATCCGCATGGCCAATTTATCTCTAAAATAATGAGACGTGGTTCGGCCCATTCCAGGCATTCTGAAATGCTCCCTTAAAAGCGCCACTTTTTCGACATCAAAATCATCTAAAGCCACAAAACGGTCAAACTTTATCGATCGAAACTTATAAGCAATTCCTTTGGTAACGTCGCTTTGGTTCCAGTTCTCCACATAAAACACATCATCGATGGCTTCCCATGGCCAAACCTCGTGCTCCAACTTTTTTTTGGTCAATAAATACACGTTATTACCTTCAGCTTTACAGCTTTTGATAAAATCAGCACCTTTATGATACGTCGTAACGCATAGAAAATTAAGGGGTCGTTTTTCTGACATGTTTTAATGAGGTTTTATTAGCGAAGTTCTAAAATCTCATAAAAACATGAGGTCTTAAAAAACGGAGCTAGTTATTAAATGATATGATTTCTGATACAAAATACAAAATAATCAATTACTCCTCCGAAATCTGTTTGATATAATTGGTGATCAATTGTACCCCATAGCCACTTGCACTTTTCATTTTAGAATAAGGCGAATCACCAAAGGAAACCCCGGCAATATCCAAGTGTACCCACGCTTTATGATCGTCCGTAAAGGCCTCTAAAAACTTAGCTGCGGTAATCGCACCGGCTACGGGCTTCCCACTATAATTGCGCAAATCGGCAATATCACTGTGCAAATCACTTTCATATTCTGAAAACAAAGGCAATTGCCAAACGCGTTCATTAATATCAAAACCTATTTTTGAAAGGGTCTGAGCCATTTGGCTATTGTTGGTAAACATTCCAGCGGCTGAGTAGCCCAAGGTTTGTATCACACTTCCGGTTAAGGTTGCTAAATCGATGACCTGCTTCGGCTGAAATTCTTTAATGATATAACTCAAAGCATCAGCCAAAACCAAGCGGCCTTCCGCATCGGTATCAATAATTTCAATGGTTTTACCAGAATAACTCTGGATGACATCGCCAGGCCGGTAACTATCCCTATCCACCGCGTTTTCTGCGGAAGCGACCACACCAACAATATTGACATTAAGCTTCAGTTTTGCAGCCAATTCCACGACCCCTAACACAACTGCTGCGCCGCCCATATCACTTTTCATATAGTGCAAATTGGTGGACGGTTTTATGGACAGGCCGCCGGTATCAAAAGTGATGCCTTTGCCTACCAAGCCAATATCCACAGCACCGCCTATATTTGGCCTATACTCGGTAACGATGACCACCGGCGGATGGGCACTGCCCTGCCCCACGGCCAGAACCGCACCAAAACCTTGTGCTTTGAGCTCCTCTTGATGCAACACTGTACATTTATAATGCCCTAATTGAGCGGATTGTTCAGCCCATTCTCCTAAAAACTCAGGTGTTTTTTGATTTGCTGGGGCATCTACCAAAGTTTTAATCCGATTAAGGGTTTCGCCGATGGCTTTCCCTTCTGCAAGAATGCTGGTAATGTCTTTTGAACTGACCATTTCAAAAGTGATGGCCTTAGCATCTTCCTTTTTGGTTTTAAAAGCGCCCATATCATAAGCGGACAACTCCAGCCCGATGATGACCTTTTGAAGCTCAGCATCGGTAAATCCTTCCGTGATAACCTGTACTGGTTTTTTCCAGTATTTTTTATAGTTGAAGCTGAGCTTTTGAAATACCTCATCCACTTTCACAGCGTCTCTTTCCTCGCCAAGACCCAACAGATATACCCGATTGCCCTGGGCACCATATACCATTTGAACGGTCGAAAATTCGCCAGTAAAGTCCGGCTCCTTGACCGTTATAAATTGTTGAAGATGCTCCAACTGCCCTTTGCGACAAGGGACAATAACATCGTGATGTGCATTAACTTCTGAAACTTGTTTAAAAATCATAGTATTTAATTAAAATAGAGCCATTTAACAGCTTTCGGAAACTCATGTCTCCAATATATTTCGGCATGAACGCCAATTTCATTAACAGAAAAGTGAAAGTCGATATCGTGATTTTTAACCATTTTAGCTCTAAAAATAGCCTCCAATCGCTGAGCATTGGGCAAATGCTCTTTGCTTTCCATACCCCCAGAATAGAGGTATATTTTTGATTTCTGTAACGGATGATAGGATTCGGTTTGGTTAAAAATGGTTTTTGAAATCCAAAGACTTGGTGAAAAGATCATCATTTTCCCAAATACCCCTGGGTTTGACAAGCCTGCATATAAGCTGATCAGCCCACCCAGAGAACTCCCACCAATCCCCGTATTTTCAAAATCGGTAAGCGTTCTATAATTCTTGTTAATGTAAGGAATTAATTTTTCAATAATAAATTGAATGTAAAAACTACCCTTTCCTTCGCCATAACGCGGATGATAATAGGGCAAATATTCATTAATGCGCTCATTATCGCCATGATCAATAGCGATGATGATGATATCGCTAAAGCCTTCTTGCGCCAATTTCTCCAACGATTTGTCAATGGCCCAATCCCCGAAAGGCGCCCTAGGATCAAACAAGTTCTGTCCATCCTGCAAATAAAGCACAGGATAATGCTTATCGGTTTCGTAGTAATCATGCGGCAATACGGCCGAGATTTTGCGAGTGGCCTGCAACTGCGGAATCTCATAAGCCTCTTCAATAACCTTTATTATGGGTTTAAAGTCCGTCACTGTCATTTAAAATAGATTAGTT
>JBARDR010000433.1:0-1826 GCA_049795335.1 Gelidibacter sp.
TTATTACGGTAACCGGTGTTTATTTATCTTTAGATAAATTTGATGTGCTTCCAAAAGACACCCAGCAACATCACATCGATTTTGAAACGCTTACCCAATCGCCTCAACAAGAATTTAAAGACATGGAAGTCTTTAAAAAAACCAAGTTATCAGAAGTTAAATCGGTAGAATTCCCGTTTTCTGATGATATTGAAGATCATTACACGATACAATTAAAAAACAAAGAAATTGTCGTCGATCAATTTTCTGGCGACATTTTAAGTGAGATGGACTATCCATTGGTCAAATTCCTCTCCAACCTAAGTTTGAATCTTCACACTGGGAAAGGCAGCATCTTATGGTCTATTGTTTTAGCGATCGCTTCATTAAACATTTTGTTTTTTATCTATTCAGGATTTGCCATGACCCTGAAACGTCGTGCGGCCAAATTGAAAAACAAGTGTAAAAAAAGTGATTCAAAATATGTGATTTTAGTAGGTTCCGAAAATGGAGGCACGCTACTTTTTGCCAATGCCTTACAGCAGCAATTGCATGCCGTTGGAGAAACCGTTTATATTGCAGAACTCAATAAATATCGGAAATACAAAAAAGCTGAACATCTCATTGTGATGACTTCAACCTATGGCGAAGGCGAAGCGCCAACCAATGCCAACAAGTTTTTAAAACGGTTAGCATCTGTCAAACAAAGCCAAACCTACAGTTTTTCAGTGGTAGGTTTCGGATCACTTTCTTATCCTGATTTCTGCAAATTTGCTTTTGATATCGATACCGCTTTTTTAGACGAAAACGCTACTCAACTACTGGCGCCGTTTACCATTAATGACAAATCATTTGAAAGCTTTGAGCAATGGGTTCAGGTTTGGTCTGAAAAGGTAGGTTTAGAATTAGTTATTCCAAAAGAGAAATTAATCTCGAAACCAAAACACACCAAATCCTTTGAAGTTGTTTCCAAAAGCAACGTGGGCGATAATCCGGACAACACGTTTATCATGACGCTAAAACCAAAACAACAGCTTCAGTTTACTTCTGGCGATTTGTTAGCGGTGTATCCAAAAGATGATTATCATGAACGCTTGTATTCTGTAGGAAAAGTGAATGGCAACATCCAATTAAGCGTTAAATATTATGACGACGGCTTGGGTTCCAATTATCTGAACGATCTTAAAATCGGAGAGATTTGCAAAGCAAGACTACTTGAAAATATCAATTTTCATCTTCCTAAAAAAGTATCCAAAATTATCCTAATTGCCAACGGAACAGGCATCGCTCCCTTTTTAGGCATGTTAGACCAGAATCATAAAAAGATAACCATCGAAGCCTATTTCGGGATGCGCACGAAGCAGTCTTTTGAACTTTACGAAAAACATCTTGAACATTGCATAAATAGTAAAAAACTCAACAGTTTACACCTTGCGTATTCACAACAGCATGACCGTTTATATGTGCAGCATCTTATCGAACGCGACGGAAATCACATTGCAGAAACATTGGCAAACAAAGGAGAAATAATGATTTGCGGCTCGTTGTCCATGTATAAAGATGTGATGCAAACCTTGAATACAATATGTTTGGAATTCAATAAAAAACCGTTGAGCGATTATGCCAAACAGATCAAATCCGATTGTTATTGAGCAGGTTGCTCGGTTCCAGTAGGTGCTGCTTCCGAACCGTTTTCCAGTTCCTTTTTCTTTTCTAAAATAAGAGGAAAAATCATCGGAACTAATGCTTTAACCGGACTATAAAGTGCAGAATCTTCTATGCTTTTTTCGTCCGTAAGGGGAACGGCGCGATTCATACTATCAAAAATATTCAGCACGACACTCAGA
>JBARDR010000434.1:0-4270 GCA_049795335.1 Gelidibacter sp.
GGTTATAATGTGCGCAAGTTTTTAGTTCCAATAAGTGTGGTTCCAAGTTACGACAACAGTCCCATGAATTTCCCCGTGTTAAGATATGCAGACGTTTTATTGATGAAAGCAGAAGCCCTAAACGAACTGGGACAAACAACTGATGCCAAAAACTATCTGAACATGGTAAGAAACAGAGCGGGACTTAGTGATATTCAGGCAGGATTAAATCAGACACAATTTAGAGATGCCGTATTAAAAGAGCGCCGTATGGAATTGGCTTTTGAAGGACAAAGATGGTTCGATTTGATACGGGTCAATAAGGGACAATTTGGATTGGACTTTCTACATTCCATTGGAAAAAATAATGCCTCACAAAAACACCTTTTGTTTCCTGTTCCTCAAATTGAAATTGACAGAAATCCGAATCTCACTCAAAATCCTGGATACTAAATATTTTGAATTATGAAATCATATACTAATAATATTAAAGCGGTTACAATTGGTGTTTTTACAGTATTAATGGCATCTTTTTTGTCTTGTAATGATGATTTAATAGATCATTCATTCGATACACAAGACACCTTAGAGATTACCATTTCCAATAATGAAATTGTTTTGAAAGAAATGTTTTTTGATTCTGAAATCAATCTGAAGTGGTCCAGTGGCACAAATCAAAATACTGGAGGCGCGATCAAATATACACTTGAGCTGGATCAAGCTTCGAATGATTTTTCAAATCCAATTACATCGTTTGTGTCCGATGCTCAAAACACTTATGGCTTTAGTACCAATTACGGAAATCTCAATCAATTATTATTAGACAATGGTCTGCAACCAGATCAGTCTTACGACTTGACCGCTAAATTAACGGCAACCGTCTCAAATGCATCAGTACCTACTCAAATAGCCACAGTAGATTTTACTGTAACAACGTTCAAACCCGTTACACCGCAGTTATTCATCGTTGGAGATGCCACACCAAATGGATGGAATATTGGCAGCGCCACTCAATTAAAGGCCTCCACAACCCAAAGAGGTGTATTTATTTATGAAGATATTTTAACGTCAGGCAACTTTAAGTTTGCCGTAAATCAAGAAGGATGCTGGTGTCAGGATTTTTATACTAAAGACGTGACGGATGATGGTAAAATTATTTACAACGAAGGTGGCAGTGGAGATGATTTACAATGGAGCATTGAAACTGAAGATCACTATAGATTGACCGTAGACCTTTTGAATAAAACAATTGGAATCGAAACCTACATTCCTGTGGATCCAGATGAACCCGCTTTCCCAAATCTGTGGATTGTAGGTGATGCCTCAGAGAGTGGCTGGAATGTTGATTCACCTGTAGCATTTAAGCAAAATGATAAAGATCCAATTGAGTTTATTTATGAAGGCACCTTGGCTCCAGGGAATTTCAAAATTTTTGCAGGTCCTTTAGGAGATTGGTGCGGCCAATGGTATAGACCATCTACTGATAATCAAGAATTAATAAGTGGTTCTGTGGAGCAAAATTCAGGATGTGATATTGACAATAAATGGATCATAACAGAAGCAACAAAAGGAAGATATAAAATAAAAATCAACACTATAGATAATACCATAAGCTTCAAAAAAGTAGCACTTTATCTGATTGGTGATGGAGGTCCAAATGGTTGGAATATCAACAACCCTAGTCCTATGACCTATGAAAATGGGGAATACATATTTATTGGAGCTTTAGGAGCAGATAATCCTACAGGAGAATTTAAAATATCCAAATTTGCGGGAGATTGGTGCGATGGTGATTGGATCAACCCGGCCGTTCCAAATCAATCTATTTATAATGTTGCTTACATAAATACTTCTGGATGTGATGGTCCCGACAATAAGTGGAAATTACAAGTTGGTCAGGCAGGGAAATATGAAATTAGAATAAATCTAGACTCTGGAACAATGACGATAATATCTCGGTAATTTTAAATTTCATAACACCAATACAATGATTGAAAACAAATTAATAAGACTCCTTTCCAGAACTTTTGTTTTGCTCAATATTTTTATGATGTCCTGCAATAATGATGACGATAATGCTAAGCAAAAACACTTAACCCCAGATCAACCTTTTGCTTACACTGAAGTATTGAATTTAACAAAGGACAAGGCCAAATACAATCCTGGAGAAGAAGTTATATTTTCTGTAGATGCTTTAACTCCCAACACCAACATTAAATATAAATTTCTTGGGAAAACTATTAATGAAGCACCTTTAACCTCAACATCATGGCAATGGCTTCCTCCAATTGATGATTTTAAGGGCTATATGATAGAATTAGTACAAACAACCAATGCAAAACAAACGGTTCTAGGAACCACTGCTGTTGACGTATCTTCAGATTGGACAAAATTTCCGAGATATGGTTTTTTGTCAGATTTTGGAAACATCTCAGAATCGCAGAGAATTTCAGTAATTGAAAATTTAAAGAATTACCATATCAACGGCTTACAATACTATGATTGGCACGCCAAACACCACATCCCCTTACCTTTAGACAATAACGGAAGTCCCAAAGACACTTGGGTCGACTTATTTAATAGAGAAGTGAATCTTGCATCTGTTGCTGGATATATTGAAGCAGGTCATGATCGGAATATGGCCTCTATGTTTTACAATCTCTTATTTGGAGTATGGCAGCCAGAGGACGGAGATGGCTTTTCAAAACAATGGTTAATTTATAATGATAGATTTCACAATACAATCAACTCCCATGATTTGGGTGATTTTGGCAAGATCCTAGTTTCTAATCCAAAAAATGAGGATTGGCAAAACTATATTTTTACTAAAACGAAGGATGTATACGCCAACTTAAACTTTGATGGTTGGCACTTGGACCAACTTGGAGAGCGTGGCAATGTTTATGACTATAACGGTTATGACGTAGACTTAAAAAAGAGCTACAACAACTTTTTAACAGCTCTAACCATGCAATTTCCTGATAAAAAACATGCTTTAAATGCAGTGGATCAGTTCGGTAAAAATGAGATCCTGTCAACCCCAATGGACTTTGCCTACTCTGAAGTTTGGGGCAGGGTACAATATGCAGATTTAGTTCAGGTAATAATAGAAAACAATGAAGCTTCCAAGAATCAATTGAATACCGTTTTGGCGGCCTACATAAACTATGAATCTTATGAAGGCACCTTTAATACGCCGAGCGTGCTCCTAGCTGATGCCACCATATTTGCTTTTGGAGGCGCACATTTGGAGCTGGGAGAACACATGTTATCTAGGGAATATTTTCCATCCAATAATCTACAAATGGATAACGAACTAAAAAAATCTCTAAAGGAGTATTACGATTTTATGACCGCCTATCAAAATTTATTGAGAGATGGCGGTGAGTTCAATACGGCATCTATAACATCACCAGATTTAGGTTTCAACAATTGGCCTCCAATTTTCGGAAATGTATCAACCGTAGTAAAACGTTTTAAGGATAGACAGGTATTTCAACTACTCAACTTTAATGGTGTATCAACCTTAAATTGGAGAGATAATGGAAAAATTCAAACCAGGCCAAATTCCTTTTACAATATAGAAATGACCATAAGCTCAAACGAGCCAGTTTCAAAAGTGTGGTTTGCATCTCCAGATTATGAAGGAGGCGCCTCTAAAAAATTGGAATTTAAAAATAACGGTAGTTCGATAACTTTTACTTTACCCCATTTAAATTATTGGAGTATGATCGTTTTTGAAAATTAAAAATAAAGTATATCATATAATAACAGTTATAATCCTTAGACCAATGAAAGCAACCCAGAGCCTTATTTTATTTCTTTTAGTTTTTAATTTGAGTTGGTCACAAAAAGAATTAACCATAACAAATGCTTTTTCAGAAAACAATAAAGCTGTATTCTCATTGGAATCAGGAGCACAAATTTCACTTGATTTTTTAAATTCAAAAAACATTAAATTTTGGTTTTCTCCTAGCGGTGAATTTCAAAGAACCAACCCCTCTTTTGCGGTGATCAATGAAAATTTTGATCCGGAATTTTCTATAAACCTCAATGAATCTGCTTCAAGTTACGAGATTTTCACTGCAGATTTGAGACTAATTATTAATAAATCACCATTTAACATTCAAATCTTTAATAAATATCAGAAACTAATTTTAGGTGACACTGACCTACCCTACGTTGTGAATGGCACAGAAACAAAAACCACAAAAACATTAAGAAGTGACGAACACTTTTTTGGCTTGGGAGAAAAGACAGGGACTTTAGATAGGCGAGGAAAATCATATAC
>JBARDR010000435.1:0-2301 GCA_049795335.1 Gelidibacter sp.
GGCAATATCAGCATGACGTGGATCAAACAAAACTCAAAAAAGAATTAGATATCGTTGTGGAAAGTTGTGTGAATGCTGTTGGCGTGAACCTCAACACTGCCAGTACAAGCTTATTGAGTTATGTGTCTGGCATTGGCCCGAAATTAGCAGAAAACATTGTGAATTATCGTGAAGAACATGGTGCATTTACTTCTAGAAATGAGATCAAAAAAGTACCACGTTTGGGAGCCAAAGCTTTTGAACAAGGCGCAGGTTTCTTACGGGTTAAATCGGCTAAAAACCCATTGGACGATTCTGCCGTTCATCCAGAAAGTTATGCTTTAGTAGAAAAAATGGCCAAGGATTTAGGCAAGAATGTTTCTGATTTGATAGGCAACAAAACTGAACTTCAAAAATTGGATTTAAATACATACTGTTCCAAGGATGTCGGTTTACCAACGCTTCAGGACATTATCAAAGAACTGGAAAAACCAGGCTTGGATATTCGCGAGCAAGCGAAAGTATTTACATTCAATCAAAACATCAAAACGATCAATGATTTAGAAGAAGGGCAACTGTTACCAGGTATCGTGAATAACGTGACCAATTTTGGCGCCTTTGTAGATATTGGCATCAAAGAAAGTGGTTTGATCCATGTATCCAATCTGTCGGACACTTTCGTTTCGGATGTGAATGCACACGTGGTCTTACATCAACAGATTATTGTAAAAGTTTTGGAGGTAGATATTCCGCGGAAGCGTATTCAGCTAAAATTGCATAAATAATAAGTAGCACAAAATCTATAAAAACAAAAAAACCATCTCTAAAATGCTTCTGTTTTTCGAATATTTAGAAGCGTTTAAAGTGATGGTTTTCTTGGATTTTCAGACCGTTTAAGCAGCGGTAATATTATTTTTATTGTATTTATGCTTGTCAATTAAGGCCAACCATTTTTCAGCACGTGGCATTTCTTGGTTTTGTGAAAAACCTTCATCTGTAGAATACAAGCTGATTTTCACTGGTTCAGCATTCGAGATAAAGGTAAATTCCAAATCGAGTCGGGACATTTCAGAAAAATGCTTATCTCCGTTTTTAAACTCTTTTGTTATTCTATTGATAGCACATTTTCTGACATCATCAAGATCAACTTTTTGGAATTTAGTTTCCGTATCGGTGGTATTGATGTAGATCAAGGTGTTTTCTTGATCATCATAGCCAATACAGGAATTATTCCAATATTCGGCTTCGGAAAATTTCAAATTTTGTTCTCTCGCAACGTCTTGAAATTTCTTTTTCTTTTTAGCTTTTCCGGATTTGTCCGCCCAGATGAATAGGGAAAAAGGGATGACGACGATAAGTATGACGACAAGCATCACGATATTTAAGGATAATGAAATCATTGTTTTTTGTTTTAAATTATAAGATAGACTGACATAGGTACAGCGGTGTACCTATCATATTTTAACTAAAAAAAAAACAGGCGTTCTATGTAAAACAATGAAAGGGGAAAATGATGGCTTTTACCGAGAAATTGACCACAATTTGCTGGCCAATAGTGTAATAGGAAAGCTCATAAAATAAAGGAACGGCAACGCTTTGGATGCTTTTTTCTTTCTGTGGAAAGGTTTTGGCTGCTGGCGTTTCATAAGTAGACGAATGATTGACATCTAAAACCGCATCAAAAAATAAAGGCGTGCGCTCTTGCTTATCTGAGGCAGCAATACTGTCTACAGGGATATATGATGCGCTAGGCAATGCCGTTAGATCAGTTGATCCCAACAACATCAACCATCCAAAAAAGCTAAATATGGCGCCTTTTAATACAAACATCAACGTAATTTTATAGGACAAAGATAAGGATTGCAGTGTTAAAAAAATCTAATAAATTTTTGAAACTTTGGACGCGAACAAATTCTCTAGAGCATTTAGCTCAAAACGCTCTAGGACATTCTTGATTTTTAAATGTATGAAGCGTATAAGTTCTTCCTATTAGCAATATCTAGACTACACAGGAGACGGAAACAATGAGGTTAGTTTTAATATCTATCACTTGACTTCACGTGTTTTTAATCCAGTATTTGAAATAGATTTTATAATTTGCGAATTGCCATTTATAACAAACCGCAAAAACCTAGAATCTCTGCCCAAGATATTTCCCTATGCTTAAAATAGCGTTTCATCCCATCTATAAACATCCATTGCCAGAAGGCCATCGGTTTCCGATGCTCAAATATGAATTGCTTCCTGAACAATTACGCCATGAAGGCACATGTACCGAATTCAATTTTTTTAAACCAACCCTTCCAGACGAATCATATCTCC
>JBARDR010000436.1:0-4031 GCA_049795335.1 Gelidibacter sp.
TGATATTTGATTAGCCTTGGTGTATTACTTAAAAAGCCTGAAGAGTTAAGTATTGAGGAAATCAGGAAAGAGCTATTTATAGAATAAATGCAGATGTTTGTTTATGGAATAATTTTACCTTTATAGACATTCTCTTGGAATGGATCGGAGATAAATTATGTTAAATTTTTCTTTGGACAATTAAATGTATCTAAAATTTTTGTATTTTTATAAGACAATCATATCGGGGTGCTTAAATCAAGTAAAGTAGCTGAGAATATACCCGTTGAACTTCAAAAGGTATAATTCCTATAGAAGGAAATATGATTTGCAAAGGGAACAACGTAATCAAACACTTGTTCCCTTTGTTGTTTATTATAATTATTTCGATTAAACCCCATAAGTTTTGACTTGATCCATACATTCTAGATCATCATTTTTATTTCTGCCCAACGCCGTCAACAGTAGTAATGAAAAAAGCCTACAAAATCTATGATTTTATAGGCTTGTACTGGTCGGGGTGGCAGGATTCGAACCTGCGACCTCCGCGTCCCAAACGCGGCGCGATAACCGGGCTACGCTACACCCCGAAGTGGTTATCTTTATGATTTCGATTATTAAAATCAAGGTGCAAATATATAGCTTTTCTTTCAATAGTAACAATAATTATCTCTAAATTTAAACATTAAAATGATTTCCATGAAAATAAAAATTTTAGCCGTCTTCTTAATGGCACTTAATGGTCTGACCTCCTGTGCTCAGGATAAGAATCCTATCAATACAAATCATTCTTATGATTTAGTCGTCTCTGATTTAAGTATTCCTTGGGGAATTGCGTTTCTGCCCGACAATTCAATGTTAATAAATGAGAAGGAAGGGAAGATGATTTGTTTTAAAGATGGAGTTAAAACCGAAGTACAAGGCGTTCCAAAAGTTTATAACAGAGGTCAAGGCGGACTTTTGGATGTGGCACTTCATCCTAATTACAAAGAAAATGGTTGGATTTACTTCACGTATGCATCTTCTGAAGGGGAAGACGAGGGCGGCCATACAGCATTGATGCGCGCTAAACTTGATGATAATACGCTTGTTAATAAAGAATTACTTTATAAAGCCACGCCAAATACAACCAAAGGCGAACATTTTGGCTCACGCATTGTTTTTGATAATGATGGCTATCTCTATTTTACCATTGGTGAGCGTGGCAACCGAGATGAAAATCCGCAAGATATTACCAGAGATGGTGGTAAGGTGTATCGTTTAAATGATGATGGCTCGATTCCAAATGATAATCCGTTTGTGAATCAAGCGCATGCTAAAAAAGCGATTTACTCTTATGGACATCGGAATCCTCAAGGTATGGTCGTGAATCCTGACACGGGTCAAATTTGGGTGCATGAACACGGGCCTAAAGGTGGTGACGAAATAAACATCATTAAAAAAGGGGCTAATTATGGTTGGCCTGTTATAAGTTATGGTGTTAATTATAGTGGCACAAAATTTACTGATATTACCGAAAAGGAGGGTATGGAGCAACCCATTCATTATTGGGATCCATCCATTGCGCCTAGTGGAATGGCATTTATTACAAGTGATAAGTATCCGGGTTGGAAAGGTAATTTATTAGTAGGATCCTTGAAATTCAGTTATATGGATAAAGTGGTCCTTGACGATGAAAATGTGGTCAGGGAAGAACGCCTTTTAGATGGATTGGGGCGCGTGAGAACGATCCTACAAGGACCTGATGGCTACATATATGTCGGTATTGAAAACTTGGGAATTGTTAAACTCTTACCTAAAAATTAGTGTTCAAAATGATTGGAATATTTGTGTTCTTAAGTCTTTTGTTGTCTTGCACTGACACGCCAAAACAAACGCCAGAACTTAAAGAAAGCATCACACGAGGTGCCCGTGTATATGAGGATTTCTGTATGAATTGCCATATGCCTAAAGGCCAAGGCGTGCCGAGTGCTTTTCCGCCATTGGCAGATTCTGATTATTTGTTGAGTAAACGTATAGAAAGTATTAAGGCTGTAAAATATGGTCTATCTGGAGAAATTACCGTCAACGGAAAAGTATATAATAGCTCCATGGCTGCTTTAGGACTCTCAGACGACGAAGTGGCAGATGTGATGAATTATATTTTAAATTCATGGGGAAATGATGATGGTAAAATGGTAACCACTTCTGAAGTTTCCAAAATTCAGCAATAGTAGTTCTTAATAATTGGTTAAATTTGCCTTTGAAATCTAAACAATAAAGATGCTGATTATAGGAATTGCAGGTGGTACAGGATGTGGTAAAACTACGGTTGTCAATCAAATTTTAACTGAATTGCCTGAAGGCGAAGTGGGCGTAATATCCCAAGATTCTTATTATAAGGATACGTCGCATTTAAGCTTTGATGAACGTGTGAAGATTAACTTTGACCATCCCCGTTCCATTGATTTTGAATTATTGGAAAGCCATTTACAGGAGCTAAAAGAAGGTAGAGACATTCAGCAGCCGATATATTCATTTATAAAGCACAACAGAACCGGTGATACTGTTTTGACGCATCCGCGAAAAGTAATGATTGTTGAAGGTATTTTGATTTTGACCAATCCGGAGTTGCGAGAAATGTTTGATATCAAAATTTTTGTTCATGCCGATAGTGATGAGCGATTGATAAGACGTTTGAAACGCGATATATCTGAACGTGGACGCGACTTAGATGAAGTGTTGGCAAGGTACAAGAATACCTTGAAGCCAATGCATCAGCAGTTTATCGAGCCGATGAAAGAATACGCAGATATTATCATTCCAAACAATAAATACAACACTGTGGCGGTCGATATTGTGAAATCAATCATTAACGAACGTTTAGCATAGATGAATCGTAAATATTTAAAACCATTCAAAAATATGTATGTGATCATCTTTATGGTGTTCGCAGTATGGATGTTGTTTTTTGATGGCAATTCTTTTTTGATCCACCATGAGTTAAATTCAGAAATGAACGCTTTGGAGAATGAGCGTGACTATTATAAGAAGGAGATTATAAAGGATAAGAAAGGCATAAAAGCACTGAGCACGGAGGAAGGTTTGGAACGTTTGGCTCGCGAAAAATATTATATGAAGCGCGAGAATGAAGAAATTTATATTATCGAATACGAAGATAGTATAGAAAATCAAAATGATCATGACTAAAACGCTATTTGAAGATTTTCCTGAGGTATCCTCCAAGCACTGGAAGCAACTCATTCAATTTGACCTAAAAGGTGCCGACTATAACGAAACGCTTATTTGGAAAACTGATGAAGGTATTCATGTGAAGCCCTTCTATCATGCAGATGAGTTTAAAGAACTCCCGAATATATCGGATACAAAAGCTACGGAATGGCAAATTTGCCAAACCATATTCGTAGCCCATGTGGAAAAATCAAATCTTAAAGCAGTTAAGGCGATCGAGCGGGGCGCGGAAAGCATCAAGTTTATTCTGCCTTCTGAAGATATTCTTGTCAAAGACCTTTTGGTCAATATCAATTTAACTAAAGTTGCGATCTTTTTTGAATGTCAATTTATCTCATTAAAATTTGCTAAGCAATTTTCATTCATCCCAAGTAAGGGAAACAAACATATTCAAGTCGATATTATTGGGCATCTTGCCAAATCAGGAAATTGGTATAACAATCTAAAATCAGATTTTAGCGAATTTGAAGCCATTATAAAGCATACTAAAACCTTTAGCGTAAATCTGGGATTATACCAGAATGCGGGTGCCAATATGGTCCAGCAATTGGCCTACGCTTTAGCGCATGCCAATGAATATCTCAATTATTTGGAAAGTCTATTGACGAGTTCAGCGAAGGAGTCCTTTGAAGTCATCTTCAATGTTTCGGTAGGCACCAATTATTTTTTTGAAATCGCAAAACTTCGAGCATTACGGCAATTATGGCGAACATTGGCAGAGGCTTACGGTTTTAATACGGAATGTTTTATTGTTGCGATCCCAACGAAACGCAACAAAACCCTTTATGATTATAATACCAATATGTTGCGTACTACAACGG
>JBARDR010000437.1:0-6351 GCA_049795335.1 Gelidibacter sp.
TTAAATCCAATATATAATCTTCAATGGAATCTAGGAAAAAATAGACTTGAGTGTTAAAATCCGCCACATCGCTAAGATAACTTTTATTCAATCTTTTATAATAATAAAAAGTAGTGCATCAAAGTGCAACCTTTAATAAAATGATTAAACTTATGAATACCGAGAATAAAAAACTGATCGAATCTGCAAAAAAAGCCGCCATTGAGGTTCTTTTGCACAATTCTCATGGAACTGTGGCAAATTTACCCAGAACTGCAGGATGGGGATATCCCGAACCATACACCAGAGACCTTTTAATTTCTGTACTCGGAATAGCCGCTAGCGGAAATTCCGAACTGGGGCAAAGCGTAAAAAATGTCCTGTTGACCTTAGCAGAAAATCAAGCAGAAAAAGGCCAAATCCCTTCTCTTGTAAATGACCGGAACAACAAAGGCTCCAGTGATACTACGCCTCTTTTTCTGATGGCAGCAGGAATTATGAGAACACTGCTCGATGATCCTCATTTCTTAGAAGATGCGGTGGAAAAAGCAGTGGTTTGGATGGAATACCAATCCCCTACCAACTATTACTTAATAGCGCAACAACCTACTAGCGATTGGCGGGATGAACAATGGGTATTGGGTTTTGGACTTTTCGTGAACACGGTAACTTTTTCAGGTTTAAAACTTTTGAAGAAATATAAGGGTGCTAAAAACCTAGGGGATGCAATTCAACAACTGACATATGCTTCAGATGCATCACGCAGCTGCCCACACGAAGGTCTTGCAATTTTTGATCAGCCCTATTTTGCATTGTGGTCATACAAAATTTATAGTAGCAACCGGTTTGATTTATTGGGAAACAGTATTGCTATTCTATCTGGATTAGCGTCTCCCAAAAAAGCAAAGGATATGGTAAAATGGATCGAAAATGAATGTAAGTCCATGGTTCGAAACAAAGACTTAGTGGTTGATGTCGCACCTAATTTTTTTCCATTTATACTGCCTAAAGATCCGGATTGGTTACCTCGATATTACGATTTTAATAATCCTGGAGATTATCACAACGGCGGCATATGGCCATTTATCAGTGGCTTTTATATTGCCGCTTTAGTTGCTGCCGAAGAATTTGATCTCGCCGAGAAAAAACTTTTAGCATTGACACACCTCATCAAAAAAGGGATAAATAAAGATCTGGAATTTTGCTTTAATGAATGGTACAAATCCCAAACGGGAGACCCCATGGGACAAGATTGGCAAACTTGGAGTGCTTCAAGTTACCTTTATGCTGCAACTTGTGTTCAGGAACGACGCACGCCGTTTTTTGATGAAATACGTTAAAACAAATGGCTTCTAGATTAACCATCACCACAAAGTTGATTTACCTTGACCTCTAGTTAAATACGATAGTAAAACGAGTCAGATTATTTAATATTTTTACTTCATAATAATCTGTGAAGTATGTAACCATAAATTGGTTTATTTCAACTTTTATTTTGGGAATATGGGTATTTCTACTGTTTTAAAGAGTTATAATAAAATCACACCACATATGATAACGTCGGATCAGTATCTAATATTAAATTCCTTCTGAAAATGAAAATTGCTTTTGTAGCTACATATCCGCCACGTCAATGTGGCATTGGTACTTTTACACATAGTCTCGCTCATGCCATGAAGGATTTTGGCGATGGCACAAACGAAATCATTATTGTCGCCATGACTGATGATCAAGAGATTTATACATTTACCCCTGAAGTGAAATTAACAATCCACCAAGAGCATCAAACGGATTATTTAGCAGCGGCCGATTTTATTAATCAAAGTGGTGCCGAAGTTTGTATAATTCAACATGAATTTGGGATTTATGGTGGGCAAAGTGGCGTTTATATTTTGCCGCTCTTGCATCGGCTACATATTCCTTTGATTTCAACTTTACATACCATTCTTGAAACGCCTTCATACACTGAAAAAGCAATATTAAAACAGGTATGTAAAATGTCTGATAAATTGGTGGTCATGAGTTACAAGGCGATTCAGTTTCTTAAAGATATTTACGACATTCCTCCTGAAAAAATCGTTCGCATTGAACATGGCGTTCCTGATATTCAATTTAATAAAGAAAAATGCAGAGCTGAATTTAAGCTAACCGATAAAAAACTGCTTTTCACATTCGGTTTTGTTGGACGCAATAAAGGCATTGAAACGGTCATCAAAGCAATGCCGAAAATAATTGAAAAACACCCCGAAGCCTTGTATATCGTATTAGGTAAAACGCACCCTAATGTCATTCGATACGCAGGCGAAGAATACCGAAACCATTTGCAAGTGCTCATAAAAACACTAAAACTGAGTAATCATGTACTCTTGCTTAATCAATTCGCAGAAGAAAAGGAACTTTTCAAATATTTGGCAGCGTGCGATATTTATATTACACCTTATATCAATGAAGCGCAAATAACAAGCGGGACGTTAACTTACGCAATGGGCTCGGGCTGTGCTGTAGTTTCCACTCCCTATTGGCACGCGGCAGAATTGCTTACTGAAAACAAAGGCCGTCTTTTTGATTTTAAAGATCAGGATGGATTGGTAAAAATCTTGAATGAATTACTTGACAATCCCGAGATGATGAAGGCTATTCAACAAAAAGCTGCCGCTTATGGCAGGAACATCATCTGGCCAAAAATTGGAGAACGCTATTTACAACTTGCGCAACGTTTGGCATCCGAACCACAACAATCTGAACCGAAAAAAGAGACCGACATCGACCTTTTATCAATGCCTGCCTTTTCATTATCCCATCTCAAACGACTTACGGATGACACTGGAATAATTCAGCATGCCAAATTCGGAATTCCAAATTTAAAGGAAGGTTATTGTTTGGACGATAATGCCCGAGCGCTGCTTACGGTTTGCATGGCCTACAAACAGAAAAAAAACGAACTTGCTTTAGACCTGATGCCTGTTTACCTAAGCTATATCCACTTTATGCAAAATGCAGATGGCACCTTTCGGAATTTTCTGAGTTTTAATCGGAATTTTCTCGACGAAGTAGGCTCTGAAGATTCTTTTGGAAGAACCATCTGGGTATTGGGTTATCTTATGGGAAATGCGCCCAACGATGCCTATTACCAAGCAGCACGCCTGGTTTTTTTCAATGCGGCCCCTAATTTTGTTAATATAACATCTATTAGAGGTATTGCCAACGCAGTCATAGGCATTAGCTATTATCTTAAAACGAACCCTGGAGATGATGATATAAAACTCTCCTTAATAAAGTTGACGGATATTCTTATGGTCAATTTCGAGCAAAACCAATCCGAAAATTGGAATTGGTTTGAATCGCTCCTAGCCTATGATAACGGCATTTTACCACTCGCTTTGCTTCATGCATCACAAATTTTAGAAAATAAAAAGATCAAGGAAATTGCTTTCGAATCCATGCGTTTTCTTACATCACACACCCTCAAAGACGGCTATCTTTCCGTGATTGGAAACAAAGAATGGTTTGTAAAAGACAAAGAGCGTTCCATATATGCCCAACAACCGATTGATGCTATGGCCATGGTGCTCATGTACCATCAAGCCTATGTAATAACGAAGCAGACAACATATTTGGAAAAACTGTTTACATCGTTTATGTGGTTTCTTGGCGAAAATGATTTGCGGATGAGTCTTTACGATTTCGAAACCAAAGGCTGTTGTGATGGTTTTGAAGA
This sequence comes from Gelidibacter sp., assembly GCA_049795335.1. Classification (GTDB taxonomy): domain Bacteria; phylum Bacteroidota; class Bacteroidia; order Flavobacteriales; family Flavobacteriaceae; genus Gelidibacter. Next base: position 3,698 of record JBARDR010000437.1, read on the forward strand.
CTATGGTGTTAACCGAAATCAAGGTGCCGAAAGTTTATTGGCATACCTCATTTCGCATCTTACTGTATTACAGGCTTATGAAGAATCCTATCATCTATAGTGATAAACAAATCCCAGATATATGAAATATGTGGGATTTTCCAAAATTACTTATTACCACTATAATTATGTTCTATTTTATCAGCGATTTAAATAATTCAGACATATCCACCACGGCATAAGTAGTTGAATAATCGGAAACCGCATAAGGTAGAATCAGCTGATTATTATGAATTACCGAGCCACATGAATAAACGACATTCGGGACGTAACCTTCGCGTTCATTTTCCAAAGGCATAAGCAATGGTTCTTCGAGTCGCCCAATTTCTTTGGTGGGATCTTCTAAATCAAATAATGCAGCGCCTATGCAATAGCGACGCATAGGCCCAACCCCGTGGGTAATTATTAACCAACCTTTTTCAGTCCATAGTGGCGAACCACAATTTCCGATTTTAGAAAATTCCCAAGGATACTTAGGCTCCTGAAGTAGAACGGGATCGGTCCAAAGCGTATTCCGATCAGAAAACATGATATAGTTATTGACGCCGTCTATCCGCGAAAGCATTGCATATTTACCATTTATCTTTTTAGGGAAAAGCGCTAAGTTTTTTCCCAAGGCTCCTTTTCCATGAAAAGGCATAATACGGAAAGTGCAAAAATCTTCGGTAGACAAAAATTTAGGCAAGATAACGTGACCATTATAAGCAGTATAGGTAGCATAAAACATCACAGAACCATCATCATCGACAAAACGAACAAAACGTGCGTCTTCAATTCCATTGCTTTCCGAAGCTGAAATCGGATAAATGACGCGCTCACTAATATCGGTATCCTGTTGAAATTCGATATCATAATAAGAATCTACCAACCATTTAATTTCTTCAAAAGCAATTCTTTTACCAGTACTTATATTTTCATCATTTAAAATTTTATTTATGGCATTTCTTAAAGTATAATACTCAAAATGCTCATCTAGGTTTTGCGCAATTAATTTTGAATACTTAGCAGGGATTTCCATCTCATCCATTTTCTCCATAAATCGTCCCTTGTGATATAATTTTTTGTGAGAGATTTCAGCAATATCCATAGACTTACCAATGCTCATTAAATGAAGATCGTTGTTCCTATCAAGAATGCCTCTCCTAAAAACAATGGACGAAATATGACCTTCTCCAGTGGCTCTAAATGAAAGTATAACCCGTAGTTCTCCTTCTTCCAAATAGGTTTGATCAATGTCAGGAATAATAGAAGGATTAAAAAAAGCAGTCGATTCAATAGCATACTCCATAGTAAGATAAGAACCTATAAGCAGTTTTCGGTCATTGGATATCTCATTAATTGGGATGGACATTTGCTCAATAATAGACACTATATTACCAAAATGCTTGTTGTATAGCTTTGTGATATTTCGATGTCGATAGGCAAATTCACGCAATGTTTGATCTAAAGCAGTACGTACTTCATCATCGGTCAACGCAAAGACTAATTTCAGCATATCTTTGGTAGCCTCATCTCCGTTCATAAAATAACGGGCTACTACCCTGCTGGAATCAGGAAGAAAATTTACTTTTTTTCGTGTTACAGGAACTCTCATTTTAAAAAAATTTGAATATCTAAATTACGAAAAAAGTCAGGGAGATTATTCTTTTCTTAAGATAATATTGGGAGTGTAAACGTAAATAATCAGTAACTATAGACAGCACTTCAACACCTTATCTCCGAAATGCAATGATCATATAGAGGGCTTCATTTTGAAATTCTATGAGATTTCTAAAATTTGAAGACAAGAATCTAGGTGAGATACTTTAATCGGTAATGGAATGGGACTTAAAGCCCCATTCCATAGTTACCAACTTGAATTTATTAAGAACGATTAAGCTAAATAATCTTCTATTTTTTAAGCAACGCTATATATTCCGGGTGCATTAAATTTTCTGGACTAAGAACACGATCCAGTTCTTCTTCTGAAAGCAACTTTTTTTCCAGAACTAGTTCACGAATTGTTTTCCCAGTTTTCATGGCCTCTTTGCCTATGGTATCGCACATATGATGCCCGATAAAAGGACTCAAAAATGTGATCAGCCCAACCGAGTTGTACACCATTTCTTTTGCATGATTTTCGTTGGCTGTGATTCCCGAAATACATTTCTCAGCAAGTGAAACAAGTGCGTTGGAAAGCAATTCAATCGATTCAAAAATACACTGAGCAATCACAGGCTCCATGACGTTTAATTGCAATTGCCCAGCTTCAGATGCGAACGAAATCGTAACGTCATTACCAATAATTTTAAAGCAAACTTGATTAACGACCTCAGGAATCACCGGATTGACCTTAGCTGGCATAATAGAGGAACCAGCTTGCATTTCTGGAAGGTTTATTTCATTGAACCCACAACGAGGGCCTGAAGACAACAATCGTAAGTCATTGCATATTTTAGAAAGCTTGGTAGCCGTTCTTTTTAATGCTCCCGAAATCATCACGTAATCTCCACAATCAGAGGTTGCTTCGATTAAATCCTCTGCTTCAACAAAACTCGCCTTCGTGAATTTTTGCAAATAGCCGATTGAAAGTTCCGTAAAACCATTGGGGGCGTTGACGCGTGTACCAATTGCGG
>JBARDR010000438.1:0-9855 GCA_049795335.1 Gelidibacter sp.
AATATGTACTACATAATACAAACTTAACGAAATTAGATTTATAAATTACATTTGCAGTAAACTAAATTAGCATGAAAAACCGCATAAGCCTTAAGCCATTAAGCAACCTCTCTTTAGTGGATAAAGTAGAAATTCGCATTACAGAGTATATAAAAAACAACCAGCTTCAAGTAGGCGATACCATCCCTAAAGAAATGGAATTTGCAGAAGCGCTTGGCGTCAGCAGAACGGTGATTAGAGAAGCGCTGACCAGACTTCGGACGATTGGCATTATCGATTCTAAAAAGCATAAAGGCATGGTGGTTTCTCAGCCCGATTTTATCGAAAATTTCGAGAAGGTTATGGAGACCAATTTGCTGGACGATGCAACCTTAATGGATATTTTTGAATTGCGCTTGATCCTAGAAATGGGAATGGTCGATTTAGTGTTTGCACGGAAGACCGATGAAGACTTGATTGAACTTGAAAAAATTGTTGAAAAGATGGAAAAAGGCGCACCCGAGTCTAACGTTTTCAGTCTGCAAAATGAAGTGGCATTCCACGGAAAACTCTATGATATGTCCGGAAACAGGACTTTACAAAGGGTTCAAAACATCCTTTTACCTGTTTTTAAATACGTACATGATCATAAATTACCTGATGCCAAAACTTATATGTATTCTAAAAGTTTCGTTTCACACCGTCAACTTTTAAATTATTTGAAAGAAGATGACAAAGAGAAATTCAGAAAAGGATTGGCCCAACATTTAGAGCCACATTTTGACAGAGTTCTAAAAACTACTGAATTCTAACTTTAAAAACTGCTTTTTTAACCAGTGACGGCTCGCCAGTAGTTAGATCGGGCATGTGAATATCATCTGGAAAGAAGATTGCAAACATCCCCGCCTTTACTGTGATGATATCATACGGTTCCTCAAACAACATATAATCATCAGTATTGTCATAGGCTTTTTTGGGTTTTTGACCCGCATTCATGGTCACGCCCATTTTCTCAATACCTTCCACCACATATTGAACATCAATATATTTAAGATGCGATTCTAAAAGCTGATCCTCAATGGGATTGGTTGGATTCTCCTTTAAAATGACAAAAAGAGCCTCGCCATCAATCTCATGTTTTCCCATGGGCAAATTGGCAAAGTCGGCACTTGTAATATAATCCAAAACTTTAGCAATCCCCGGATGAACGCCGCGATATAAGTTTGCGTTTTCTATTTTATCTAGTATCATGTGTATGTATATGAATTTTGTTTAGGTTGGAAAAAAAGAACATAGACCGCTTTGCTGCTAGAATCAAGACCTTTAAGACCGAAATCTTAGGAATCAAAACCCAACATAGGCCTTAACTTATTAATTTAAAAGGAAAAAAAAACCAAGCGCAAAATTAATACTTCGCTTGGTCTTTTCATTATTATTAAAAAGAAATTATTTACTCAAATGCTCCAATAGACCGATGGCATCCAATTCCTTTCTGATTTCTACATAAGCCTCATCAGTAAGCGTGGTATGTGGGAATCTGCTTGGGCCACAATCGATGCCTAAGGTTTTCATAAAGCCTTTAGCAACGCCGTTAAAACCGCCATGACCATCTAAAATTTCAACAAAACGGATCGCTTTAGTTTGCAATGCCGCAGCTTCATCCATTTTACCTTCTTCAAAAAGAGTTTTTATTTTATAGTAGGCTGGCGCCAAATGATTGTACGTACTACCTACCCATCCATCTGCTCCAAGGGGTAAACTTGAAATGAAAATCTCATCAAAACCGAATAAGATATTGTACTTCCCACCTTCAAAATTTTTGCAGTGTAGGAAATCAATCAAATTGTTATTGGTAAACTTGATACCTTCAAAATTTGGAATTTCTTTCGGTGCTACTTTTAAAAAATCGAGCATGTTCAAATTCGCTCCACTTAACACAGGAATATGATAGTAGTAAAATGGCAAGTTAGGTGCACATGCGGCAACTTCCTTACAATACTGCACTAACTTATCTATCGTGTTCAATTTAAAATAATAGGGTGCCAAAACCCCAATCGCATCTACTTTATCTGCCGCATGCGTCGCCAATTCCTTAGCCACTTTTAAACTTGGATCGCCAACATGATCAATCAAAAACAAATCGGAGGATTTATTTTGAGACCAAGCCGTTGTAATCTCCATTCTTTCTTCTGTGGATAACGATACAAAATCCCCAGTGGAGCCATTCATAAAGACCCCAGAGACTTTGTTTCTCACTAAAAATCTACCATATTCCTTAATAACACTCGTGTTTAATGAACCGTCCTGGTGCATTGGAGCGTAAGTAGCCGCTATTAAATTTTTTATTCTCATATATTGCTTATAAAGCTCGTTTCAATTTTTAAGTTTTAAAAAAAGAGAGTTGAGCTTTCAAACAAAACTCTCTTTTTTGACTAACTCAAATAAAATTACTAACTAATTTGTGTAACCCGGAGTTTGATCTAACAATGGGTTTCTTCCAATCATATCCTGAGTAATTGGCAAAAGTAACTTATACTCATCACCTGGATTTAAAAATCTGATGTTTTCAATTACAAAATTATTTCCAGCTCGTCTTAAATCCCACCATCTTTTGCCTTCACCAATAAACTCTTTGTAACGCTCATTTAAAATAGCATTGGTATTCGCTAATTGCGAGCCGTTGACATAATCCATGGTAGCCGCATCATAATCGGCGCCGTAAGCTCTTGCGCGGATTTGATTGATTTCTTCTGATGGATCTTCACCCAATAAATTTTTTGCTTCGGCCAATAATAAAATCACATCCGCATATCTGTATACAGGAACATCATTTTCAAAAATACGGACCGTGCCATCAACTCTTCCTAAAAACTTATTAAATACCGAACCAAAGTATTTTGACGCATCATATGTAGGATAGCCGGCACCACCATTATTATCAGTAAATAATCTGATAAACGTCGCATCTTTTCTTGCGTCGTTGTTATCATCCAACAACAAAAGTGTTTTTTCAGACTGACCATATCTATTAGCTCCACCAATAATAAAAGAATTCATTGAATCCCCGTTATCATCAAATTGAGGGCGAATCTCAGTTGTTCGACCCGTTAAACTGTTGTAAAAATTCTGAGCTTCATCTTGCTTATATTGAATCGCAAATATGAATTCATTATTACCTTCATTCTCCACACCCCATAATTTTGAAATACTTGGTGCCAAACTCACGCCAAGTGAGGAAATTTGCTCTAAAGCCGCTTTAGCTTCAGTAAAATCAGCATTTCCGCCAGCCATTAAATTCCCAGACCAGATATACACATCCCCCTTAAGTGCCAAGGTGGCTGCCTTAGACCAAAATACGCGTGTGCCCAACCAATAACTTCCATCCGAACCAAATGCATTTAATGACGCTGCAATATCAGACTTTATTTGAGCCATGACATCGGCTTGTGGCGATCGTGCTTTACTCAAACTCGATGGATCTATATCCGTTAATGGTTCTAAAATAATCGGAACACTCCCCCAAGTTTTCAGTAGGGTATAATAGTAAAAGGCTCTTAAGCCATAAGCCTGGCCCAATAAATGATTTTTTTGGGACTCATTTACAAAAGGCACACTCGGCACGTTCAATATAAAATCATTTACCTTATGTATGCCTGAATACAAACCTGCCCAACCACCAAAAGGCGCTGTTGCAACAGTAATATTAGATTCGATTAAGGCTTCATTATCCGGCGACTCAAAAGTTCGCCCACCCCATATGTCACTTCTCATTTCACCTAATAGCCACAAGGTTCCTGCGGATGATCTTAGGCTTCCATATAACCCAGTATTTGCTGTTTTTGCACCTTCTTCGGTATCCCAAAAACCTTGCGCTGTCAATTCGCTTGGACTTTTTAAATCAAGTTCGTTTGAACACGCGCTTAAAGTCACTACCGTGATCAATAAATATATATACTTTTTCATCTTCTTAAAATTTAAAACGTTACGTTAAGACCTAGAGTAAATGTTCTTGGCATTGGGAAATTCCCATATTGAATACCACCAAGCTCTGGGGTGTCACCTCTCATACTTTTAAAGTAATGCAAGTTGGAACCTGTTACGTAAATACTCATTCTGTCAATAACACCATCAAAATACTCGGTTGGTAAGTTATAATTTAGAGTTACTTCACGTAATGCTAAATAGTCTCCTTTTTCCCAGAATTTTTCGTTCCCATAGTTTTGTAAATCGCTGGTACTTTCACCGCCTCTCCAAACGTTCTTAGATCCGTTAACAAAAACAAAACGAGGCCAATCAGTATCTGTATTAGTTGGAGTCCAAGAATCTCCTACGCTAGTAGGAAGTGCTTGATTACCTTGAGTTTGAGCATATCCTTTATTGTCCAAATGGTTCCAGACTAAATGACCTGTAGCAAAATCTGTTTTAACAAATAAACTAAAGCCTTTATACGCTAAACTCGTCGTGAACCCTCCAACAAAATCTGGAGTAGTACGCCCAATAACCTTTCTGTCCAGACCATCAATAACACCATCTCCATTTTGATCCTTCCATTTTACATCACCAGCCCAACGTTTGTTACGGCTATTCACGGGCATATAATCATCTCTTATAACATTATCCGCATCAGCTTCAGCCTGTGTGGCATAAATACCGGCTTGCTCAAAAGCGACTACTAAATCATGACCAGAACGTTGACCTTCTTGAAAACCACCAACCCATTCTTCTTTGCCAGTTTTTGAATTCCAAATAAGCGTACCACCTTGTCTATTAAACTCATTATCATTTTCAGGAAGCTTTACCACATAGTTTTTATTAGAGCTAAAAGTGGCTCCGAAATTCCACGTCAAATCTTCAGTTCTAATAATATCAGCATTGAATTGCATCTCAAAACCTTTGTTTCTAATGGTTCCGTTGTTAGTTAATATACTGCTAAACCCAGTATAATAAGGCAATGTCAGATTTGCCAATTTATCTTTAATGTCTCTTGAATACACATCAGTAATAATAGAAATTCGGTCCTCAAAAAATGAAATATCTAAACCTGTATTAAATGTTGTTGATTTTTCCCAGACTAAATTTAAAGTAGGCAAGGATGTATTAGCATATCCGGTTTGGCCATTATACACACCTTGGGATCCGTAAGCCCCGTAAACACCATAATTACTCAAAACGTCTTGGTTACCATTAACCCCATAACTTAATCTTGGTTTTAATCGTGTAATGATATTTTTGATGGTAGATTCTTTAAAGAATGCTTCGTTATGGACATTCCAACCCAAAGAAACTCCTGGGAAAAAGTCATATTTATTATTCCCTAATCTTGAAGACCCATCATATCTATAAGTAAATCCAAATAAGTAACGGTCATCATAATCATATAATACCCTTCCAAAGGTGGATACTATAACATATTCCGTTTCAAAACTGTATGGAATTCCATTGGCCTCAGCACCAGCATTAGTCGTTCCAATTAAATCGGTTGGAGAATTCCGCGTCCCAGCACGTGACTGAAAGAAGTTGTCTTTATAATATTCCCCGCCAACCAATGCATTAAAATTATGATCTCCAAACTTTTTCATATAGTTCAAAGTTCCTGTCAATTGATTCCTTAAAGTTCTATCTAAGCTAAATCCTGCCAGTCTCGTAGTATTTAATGGACCAGTAGTACTACCTTCTCTATAAGCTTTATTAAAACTTTCATCATGATTATTGACTGTAAAATGGCTTCCGTTTACAGTGAAAGTCAAATCTTTCGTAAGATCCCAATCAATACCAACAGAGGCAGATAAACGTTGCTCTAAGTTGGTTCTAACAAATTTATCTCGGTAATATAATGGATTCCCAAAACTAAAGTTTGTACCTGTAGCATACTGATCTGACCAAGAACCATCAAGATTACTATCATAAGTTCTTGAAGTTGGTGCCTGTCCTTGAAATCTACTAAACACCGTATCATCACTTCCTAAAGGACTTCTATTCAAATTAGAATGTGAGTAGAGAACATTTGAATTGACTTTAAAATTATCAGTAATTTTATAAGTGCCGCTAAACTTTCCTGAGTAACGTTTAAATCCAGAGCCTAAAATAAGACCTTCGTTATCCAAAGCTCCTAACCCTAAATAGTAAGTTCCTTTTTCATTACCACCATCAAAGGACAAATAATGATCTTTGGACACACTATTTTGATAGATACGTTCAGAAATATCCGTAGCGTCGTAAAACAAAATTTCCTGACCTGGATTCACAACATCTGGAATAGATTTCCATCCTGGTGTATTCAATAAATAGCTATTGGCAGATGATAATCTTTGCGTGGTAAACGGATCATTGGTAGCATTATTACCCGTCCCCATACTATTTGCGCCATCTAAAAATGCCACAAACGCATTAGGATCACCTACAACATTTCTATACCAAGCAATACCTTGTCGGTTATAATTGATATGGTCTGCAGCACCAAGATAATTTTGATCGTTTCTTTCTTCATTAGTACTGAATTTATAGCGGTAATTGATGGAAGAACGTCCAACCTTACCTGTTTTGGTAGTTACCAAAATAACACCATTAGCAGATCTTGCTCCATAAATTGCCGTCGCAGCCGCATCTTTTAGCACCTCAACAGACTCGATATCATCTGCATTCAAAGCATAGAAAGAACCTGGAATACCATCAATTAAGATTAAAGGAGACCCTGTACCATCAAAATTAGTACCTCCACGTAAAATAATTTGTGGTGTAGATCCTGGCTGACCAGTGGTATTGGTCACTCGCAAACCTGCAATGGCACCTTGTAAAGCGGTAGCAACGTTAGAACGCGTTGAGTTTTCTAAAATTTTAGTATCCAACTTGGAGACCGAAGTTGTCAATTGTGACCTACTTTGTTTGCCATACCCAGTGATGACAATCTCGTCCAACATGGCGGTATCTTCAGCTAAGGACATGTTCAGAGTTGGCCCCGTAACGTTAGCTTCGATGGCTTTATAACCCACAAAACTGAACAAAATCACGTCTCCAACCTTCGCTTTAACGGTATAATTCCCGTCAAAATCGGTAACCGCACCTGTACTAGTTCCCTTAACAATAACAGTGGCTCCCGCTAATGGCAATTGATCTCCAGAGGAAATCACTGTCCCTGTTACACTCATAGCCTGACCAAAACTTAAGGCTGGTAAGGCAAAAAGCAAAATAAATATCAAATACATGATATTGAAGTCTTTGTTTCTCATATTAAACTGTTTGAATTAATTAAAATTTGAATTAACATTTGAAAAGCATTATGTAATACATAATGCAATGTACATATTAAAATGATTCCACAAGAATTTTTTTTATGAAAATATTAACAAGGAAAAAATATGTTTGCGAATTGTGTTACCGCTGCTGACGGGTTCTAGATATGTCGTGGTAATGGGTTAATTACTTTGAATTAAGAAACCGTACATGTATGTAGAATAATGCCAATTATAGGATTTCAAAACATAAAATCGGTTGAGATTATTTCGGTTTAAATTTCAGATGGGGAACTCAGATGTCGTTTTTGAGTATTTCAAAAGTGGGAATGTTAGGCGGAATGGCGTTTTCGGATTTCAAATCACTATGCCCAGCCAAAGGAATCGAAACATTTAGACAGACTCAACATATGCCCGAGGGCATATTGAACCAATTATTCTGTTTTATTTAGGATGTTCAAAGCTTGTTTTTATTTAGTTTCTAATGGACTTAAATTATATAGAATTGATGGCCTCCAAATAATCATAAACTAAAGTTGTAAGATTATAGTAGCTTTTGTTATTCGTTACCAAACCCAAATGTTGATTTTTATTCCGCGTAAATCCGTGACTGTAAAATTATTTCAGAAGAAAAATCAAAACCACAAACCCGCATCTCTATATGGGAGGTATCTAAAACTAGAATTATTTTTGCAAGTTGCCTCAATAACATTTCTTTTTAATTTATCTTTGCATTATAAATTTGGCAATGAGGTCTGCCTTGAACCGTTCCGCTTGGAGCTGATGACATCTACTTTTAATGGCTTACGCTATCGTAGAATCATTTATTTAAGGCAATATGGACAAAAATAAAATTAGAAGTTTTTTATTCTCATTCGAACAAATCACCACGTTATTATATCTTTTAAAATGGACTCTCATCTGCTTGGTCTTAGGAGTCATCGTTGGAGGTGTTTCTGCTTTTTTCTTATTGGGTTTAGAATGGGCAACAAATTACAGAGAGTCACATTTATGGATTATCGCCTTATTGCCAGTTGGAGGATTTATCATCGGATTATCCTATCACTTATATGGAAGTAGTGTTGTAAAAGGCAATAACTTATTGCTTGAAGAGCTTCATTCTCCTAAAAAAATAATTCCATTTAGAATGGTGCCCCTCGTTTTGTTTGGAACCATTATCACCCATTTATTTGGCGGTTCGGCAGGTCGTGAAGGCACAGCAGTACAGATTGGCGGCGCGATTGCCGATCGGTTTACAAAAGCTCTCAATTTATCCAAACGAGATCGGCAAATTGTATTGATTGCGGGTATAAGCGCAGGTTTTGCTTCTGTTTTTGGCACGCCCTTGGCTGGTGGAATTTTCGCATTGGAGGTACTGGTCCTAGGTCGGATACGATTAGACGCGATAATTCCAAGTTTTATGGCCGCAGTTTTCGCTAATTATTTTTGTGAAATATGGGGTGTTTCACATACCCAATATACTATTAGTAGTGTTGCAGAAATGACGCCCATAAATTTGTTATGGTCCTTATTGGCCGGAATTATATTTGGCTTAGTGGCCATGCTCTTTTCTAAATCGACTCATTTTTGGAGTAGTCTTTTTAATACGCATATTCAATATCCACCACTCCGTCCTGTCATTGGAGGAACACTATTGGCAATCACCATCTATTTTATGGGTACGACCAAATATATTGGTCTTGGAATACCTACAATAGTTGATGCTTTTAACATTGATCTTAATTCTTACGATTTCATCTTAAAGCTTTTATTCACATCCTTCACCCTCGGCGCAGGTTTTAAAGGTGGCGAAGTAACCCCTTTGTTTTTTATTGGCGCTGCTTTAGGAAATGTACTCATCTGGTTTATTCCCCTGCCCATGGGATTACTTGCAGGAATGGGATTTGTAGCCGTTTTTGCAGGAGCTACCAACACACCTCTCGCCTGCACAGTAATGGGGATTGAACTTTTCGGAATAGAATCAGGAGTTTTTATTGCCTTGGCTTGTTCTACAGCCTATTTATTTTCAGGTCATACCGGCATTTATTCTTCACAAATTATAGGTAGTCCAAAGCACAATTTATTTACTCGAGAGACAGGGCTATCGCTATCTGAGATTAAAAATAAAAGAACAAAAAAGGAACATAAAGATGAAGAACTTGAGGACGATTAGATTCTATTTTGAATAGGGTCAAAAATCTAAAAGCAATTCTATTGGGTTAAAATCTGCGCTTCTAATTTTTTAGCAGAACTGATGAAAGCGTCAAAGATTTCGGTTTACATCAGGTGCTTCCTTGCTTAACACTTTTCGATCAATTTAATAAAAAAACGACCCTCCAGATTTTCAGTCTGAAATGGTCGTTTTTGAAAAACATTAGTAATCTTTTCTCGTTAGGGATCTACGATTATCTTTCCTTTCATTGTGGGATGGATACTGCAATAATAATCTAATGTATTGCTCATGCCCTTTTCCCAAGAACCGTTCAAGGCTAAGGTGCCTGAAGTCCATCTATCTTTAGGAAAATCGGTAATGTTGTGCGGCACGAGATCTTTGTTTATCCATACCACAGTATCTCCCATGTGCGCGTGCAACTCGGCTGGGTCAAACGCCATACCTTTTATAATCACGGTATGCTTGGTATTGGTG
>JBARDR010000439.1:0-2153 GCA_049795335.1 Gelidibacter sp.
TTGTAGTAGAGTCATCTTAATGGTGTTAGTGTTTTCAGAGTTTATTTCTAAGTCCATTCTGTTAAATAACTTAAGACAAAGTCTATTTTCTATCCTCTAAAATCTACCCTCTAACTTCAACCCTCTAACTTCAACCCTCTTTTTTTATACCCTCACATTAAGATTTTAATATATCAATCATAATATCCATTTCATTAACAAGTTTCTCATTTGAGCCGCTATAGCCCACCGATTTGAACTTTATTCTTCCATCAGGACCAATGATTACTTTGGTTGGAATACCTGTGATATCATATTTTCCTGCCACTTCAAAAGCGTTGCCACCGTCAAGTTCTGTATCATAAACCACATGAAAATCATACTTATTGGTTTTTATAAAGTCTTCAACCATTTTTTCTCTGTTTGGACCTCTTTCGAAAGTGTCAACAAATAATAAAACGACTTTATCATCATTTTTATATTTTGTAACGACTTCCTGCATGCCTGGGAAGGATGCTTTGCAAGGACCGCACCAGGTTGCCCAGAAATCTAGTATGACGGTTTTTCCTTTTAAAGTGGCCAGAGAAACATCTTTTCCTTGCATATCCTTTAAGGTAAAGGTTGGCGCTTCTTCATCAAGCATCGTTTTTTCGATTTCTGCAACTTTTGCAGCATAGGCTTCTTTTTCAAAAGCGATGATGTTTTCCTCAACGTCAGTAGCTGATGGATTCAGCTTAAGATAGGTCGTTCTGTAAGCTTCCTTGATTTTGTCATTTGCATGTCCCGACTTAATGAAACTTTCAGCTTTGTCCTTAACGGTTTCAAATTGGTTGTCTGCAATTAAGTATTCAATATAACGTTGATTCGCCTCAGTGTCCCGATCATGTGTTTTTTCCTGATAAGCAATGGCTTCCTTAACTTTACCTTGCTGAAATAAAATAAATGCATAAGTGTCCGCAAACATGCTATAGGATGAGTTTAGGCTTTTCTCATATTGTTTTTTAGTGTAAAATTCAGGCTTATCGTCTTGATTTTTCTGTAAATCTGTGATAAGCTCAAGCGACTTTTTAGACATTCTTTCTGCTTCATCCAAGTTTTCTCCACTTTCAGCTAAAGGCCATGCCAAATTGTTTAACGTAGAAGCTTTACGCGCTTTGTCATCCACTTTAGATAAATATTTATCAAAGTTGGCCATGTCCTTTTGTTGATAATAGTTTCTGGCCAAAGTGCCAGCCATATAATCTCCTAAGTTTCCTGATTTTGTATTTGCTTCAGAATACATCTTAAAGATTTCAGCTTTTTTATCTAAATCATCTTCTTGTTTAAACTGTTCGATCATTTCATAATTAGCAGTACTGCCTTTCGGGAATTTTGCAAGTGCCTCTGCTTTTATGGAATCAACTTTAGCCTCTTCGCCGATCATGGAGTAAAATTGCAGAACAGAATTGTATTCCTTTTCAGAAACAGTCGACTTTTTGCCGAGGGAAGCCGCGTACTGATCAATTAGCTTTTTTGCTTCCTCTTTATCATTTTGGTAAGCCAATTGCAAATAAGGCACTTCCCAAGTAGATTTTAAGTTAGAATGAGCATCAAATTCAGATTTAATAGTGTTTAAGGCGGTGGTTGGGTCGCCTTTGATTCCGTAATCGGCGCCATATCTGATAGAGTAATAGGCCATTGCAGAATTGCTGCCTGGTATTTTCTCGCCGTCTTTCGTGTATAATGGCAGCAAATAACCCTTTTTGTCGTTATTATCATATTGGCCATCAACTTTGAAAATAAAAGCCAGTGCCACTGCAGAATCTGGAATTTTTATTGAACTTTTTTGTTCGCCATCTTTAGCTGAAAAATCAATATCAAGCGGGTAATTTTTGTCGCCTACCATATAGGCATAAAATGCTTCAACCTCTTGGTCACTTTTATAAGTGAGCTCTAAGTTGTCTCCTGCTTGCGGATGCTCATTGGATATGGTCAAGTGACCGATCGTAATAGGTTCAGCTTTTTTTTCGGCTTCCTCTTTGCAGGAATAAAGTGCCAAAAGCATCAAAAATAAATAAAGTAAATTTTTTTTCATGTGTTTATATTTAGTGTTTTTTCAAGGGTGATACGTCCACTTCCCTAAGTACAAGCTGCTGTTTGCTCTTAATCATTCCCTCGGGTGTTTAAATCTTAGG
>JBARDR010000440.1:0-1514 GCA_049795335.1 Gelidibacter sp.
GGACTGATTTATATCAAAAATTGATTTATTGGGAATTGCAGTTAGAAGGTATCGAAGATGTTGGCATGACAGAAATCTTAGAATCCCAAAAAATGGAAGCAAATGCACAATTTGGAAAATTTATCGAAAAGAATTACACCAAGTGGTTTGAAGATAAAGCCGATTCCCCAACGATGTCACATAATTTGTTTAAAAACAAAATTGTGCCCGAGCTGAGTGATAAGCAACCCACCTTATTAATAGTCATTGACAATTTGCGATATGATCAATGGAAAGCTTTTGAACCCATAGTGAGTAATTATTACAAAAAAACCTCAGAAAGTTCATTTTACAGTATACTACCAACCGCCACACAATATGCCCGAAACGCCATTTTCTCTGGATTAATGCCGAGTGAAATGGAGAAGCTACATCCAGAATATTGGAAAAATGATGTGGATGATGGTGGCAAAAACCTTTTTGAAGCCGAATTTTTGGCAGCACAAATGAAACGTTTGGGACTACAGAACTTAAAAACGGAATATCACAAAATCACCAATCTCCAATCCGGTAAAAAGCTGGTTGAAAATTTTAAATCATTAAAAAACAATGACCTCTCTGTGATTGTCTATAATTTCGTAGATATGCTCTCTCATTCCAAAACTGAAATGGAAGTCGTTAAAGAATTAGCGTCAAATGACAAGGCTTATCGCTCTCTTACGCTAAGCTGGTTCAAAAACTCACCGTTATTGGAAATGATTCAAAAAGCACAGCAAATGGGTTTTAAATTAATCCTGACTACCGATCACGGTACAATCAATGTCAAAAATCCATCCAAGGTGATCGGAGATAGAGATACCAGCTTGAACTTGCGCTATAAAACAGGACGCAGTTTGACCTATGAGTTTAAAGATGTGTTTGCCGTTAAAGATCCAAAGGCCATCCATTTACCTTCCATAACGATGAGCAGTTCATTTATTTTCGCAAAAGGCGATATGTTTCTGGCCTATCCCAATAACTATAACCACTATGTGAGCTACTTCCGGAACACTTATCAACATGGTGGCGTATCCTTGGAAGAAATGATCATTCCATTTGTGGTACTTAGTCCAAAATAAATCCTTGTAATACAGATAAACCCGATGAAATGCAATTTTATTAGCATTTTAGATATTTTATACTTATTATTGTTCCTTAAATCCATTATCAGAAATGAATAGCATTGAATATAAATATTCGATTGAGAACATTGAATCCATTGCGAGCGCCCTATTAAAAGAAGCGACTTCCAAGAGACTTTTATTTTACGGCGAAATGGGAGTTGGTAAAACAACCTTGATTAAAGAACTATCAAAACAATTAGGAAGTCGTGATCATGTTAACAGTCCTACATTTTCAATTGTAAACGAATATGAATTAAAAGACGGTTTCATTTATCATTTTGATTTATATAGAATAAAGGATGAAGAGGAAGCCCTCAATTTTGGAATTGAAGATTATTTGTATTCTCATCAATGGGTTTTTATAGAATGGCC
>JBARDR010000441.1:0-1704 GCA_049795335.1 Gelidibacter sp.
CAAATGAAAAAATGACCGAATGGTTCCATAGTAATGAAAGTTGGCGAAACTTTATTTTACAGAGCTATCAAATCCGTTTCAACGAAATGCTGGAAACCATCGACACTTTGGCTTTCATGAAAATGGACGAACGCCTTTATAAATATCTCATAGACCATGTTAAATTGAACGCTTCTGAAACCATTTCAAAAACCCATAAGGAAATTTCGGAAGATTTAAACACCTCGCGTGTTGTCATTTCGCGCTTGTTGAAACAATTGGAAAATGAGAAAAAAATTATTTTAAGTCGCAATAAAATTGAAGTTCTCGATTTTAAGTAACATTTATCACAAACCGACTCAATTACTAAACTTATCTTCGCAAAAAAAATAATTTAATGGAATTTATATTACAACCTTGGCCATGGTATGTTTCCGGCCCCTTAATGGCCATGATCATGTTTATCCTCATCTATTTTGGAAAAACCTTTGGCATGTCTTCTAACTTTAGAACTTTTTGCACCATTGCCGGAGCGGGTAAGAAAACGAAATTTTTCGACTTCGATTGGAAGTCTCAACGCTGGAATTTAGTCGTTGTTTTGGGTGCCGTGATTGGCGGATTTATTGCCAGCACCTTATTATCTCATCCAGGAGACATCGATTTAAATCCTGCAACTGTCGAAAGTTTATCACAATTAGGGTTTGACAATGCCGGGAAAAGCTTGCTACCCGCTGAACTATTTAGCTGGGATGCTGTTTTTAGTTTGAAGGGATTATCCATCTTAATCATTGGTGGTTTCTTGGTCGGTTTTGGAACACGTTATGCTGGCGGTTGCACCTCTGGCCACGCTATTACTGGCTTAAGCAGTTTACAACTCCCTTCTTTAATTGCCGTTATCGGTTTTTTTCTTGGCGGATTGATTATGGTGCACTTATTATTCCCTTTAATTTTTGGTTAACATGACTTGTTCATTTGCACCTCTTAAATCAACCGAAAAGTTAATTTGGATCATGCATAGGACATTTAAAAAACAATAAATATATACAGATGAAATTTTTAAAATTTTTAATCGTCGGCATTGTGTTTGGAATCATTCTCGTAAAATCGGAAGCCGTTTCTTGGTATCGCATCTATGAAATGTTCCGCTTTGAATCCTTTCACATGTACGGCATTATAGGCACGGCAATTACTACAGGAATTATCCTGCTGTTGATTACGAAAAAATTCAAGTTTAAAAACATTGAAGGCGATTTGATGAACGTTCCTGATAAAGAAAAAGGCTTGACCCGCTATATTGTAGGCGGCACCCTTTTCGGTTTGGGATGGGCCCTATCTGGCGCTTGCCCTGGCCCAATGTACATCTTGGTCGGCACTGGTGTTTTCACAATGCTTATCGTTATTTTAGCGGCAATTTTAGGCACTTACGTTTATGGTGTTCTAAAAGACAAGTTGCCTCACTAAATAAAATTTAGATATATAGATAGCAGCTAAAAATCCGTTTGCAGATGGTCTCCTAGGAATCATACAGTAGACGGGTTTTATAATTTTATATCAAAAAAATGGATGAACGCCAATGAATTCAAAGTTGTGCATATCAACATCCATTATCAATGTGACTTTTGTCACATTCCTTCCTATTAAGCTTTTGTATCTTTGAAAATCAAATGGATGAAAGAAGTATTTCAAATATTGTAATTAAGGTAAAACAACAGCCCCCTATAGAAC
>JBARDR010000442.1:0-6084 GCA_049795335.1 Gelidibacter sp.
GGATAACGACTTCGTTGATCATCTTCCAACAGAACTTTTAACTGAAAGCCCAACTGTAAGTATAAATCCTGCAAAAATTGAAGACATTGTTGTTTTTGAAAAGGATGATGACGATGATATAGATTTAAAAGTCTTTAGCACCATTGGCGTTGAGATGGCACCCATTTATCCAGGTTGTGAATCTCAGAAAAACAATGAAGGCCGTTTAAAGTGTATGTCAGATAAGTTATCCCAATTGGTTCAAAGGAAATTTGATAAAGATCTGGCCTCCGGGCTTGGTTTATCTGGAACTCAAAAGATACAAGTGGTTTTTAAAATTGACAAATTAGGGACGGTGAGGGAGATTCAAACGCGTGCGCCGCGTCCGGAACTGGAAAGGGAAGCTAAAAGAGTGGTGGAGCAAATCCCAAAAATGACACCAGGAAAACAAAGAGAGCGACCAGTTACGGTTCAGTATGCATTGCCGATTACTTTTAACGTGCAATGATTTTTCTAATATGATTTGTAGAGAACCGCTATAAAATTCCATAGCGGTTTTTTAGTGTTCTCATTTTGAAAAAAATAGTATCTTTCAACCGTAATAATGGTTACAATATCTATGAAGAATGTCTTCTTGTTGTTTTTTGTCAGCTTTCAGCTCCAGGTTTTTTCCCAGACTATTGAAATTTATGAAAAGCCACCTGTTTTTATCGGTTGCGAAGAAGAGTCAATTGACAATTTAAAAACTTGCTTCAATAATAAACTCAATGACTATATTTTCGAAAACTTTATAGTTCCTAATCAGGTTACACAGGATAGTTATAAGGGTGATGTAAAAGTATTGTTTGAAGTGGATAAGGACGGCAGCATAAGCGTAGTTTATGTGGATGCTATTTATGATACCTTAAAAGATGAAACCAAACGCGTATTTGGATCTTTGCCAAAAATACAACCTGGTTCCTATAATGGCAAGCCTACATTTTTTCAATATTCATTGACGATTAAGATTCCTTTGGTCAATCCTGAGCTTGTAAAAAACAACACGGTTGAAGAGCAAAAGAGCATTAAGAAAGCAATTGATCTCAATGCAATAGTTTCCAATGAGTTTGATAATATTACCAATGGCCTCAGGAAATATCAAGGCTTGGAGTATAGCAGTCAATTAAACATTCCATTCACGCATGGCTATTATGCGCGTTTCGATGCCAATATGAATGGCCTCGGAACCAATAGTCATACCGCAGCAAAGCCATTTGTTTTTGAGGAAGTGGCATCTTACTATGATTTTCAAGCTGAAAAAGACGCGCTTCTAAAAGGTTCGGAGGGTTGGTGGAGCAGAAAACTGTGGGATGAACATTTAGTGCAACTTCTAGGAGAAGATTATTGGTTTACCATCGATCCTTTTTTAGACTTGCAAGCGGGCAAGGATACTGATGCTGATTTTAATAGTACCTTCAATAATACCCGAGGGGTATATATACAAGGGGGCTTGGGTAAAAAGTTTAGTTTTTCGGCTTCTGTTTTTGAAAGTCAAGGCCGATTTGCTCAATATTTTAACCAATATGCGGAGACTTTAAAAGCTTTCGGTCCTGATCCAGCAATTATTCCTGGACGTGGTATCGGAAAGCGCTTCAAGGATGATGCTTATGATTATCCTGTGGCGGATGCTTATTTGTCTTATGCGCCAGCAAAATTTGTTAATGTGCAATTTGGCCATGGCAAGAATTTTATCGGTGATGGCTATCGCTCCTTGTTTCAAAGTGATGTGGCCAGTCCGCAAACCTTCTTAAAGTTGAATACCAACTTCTGGAAAATTAAATATACCAATACTTGGATGTGGCTTAGAGATGTTCGAGATGCGGTAATTGAAGATAAAGCCTTTTTAACCAAATATATGGCCAACCATTATTTGAGCTGGAATGTGTCCAAACGCCTTAACATTGGTCTTTTTGAATCCGTCATGTGGACGGACACTAATGGCCGTGGTTTTGATATCAATTATCTCAACCCAATCATCTTTTTCAGGGCGATCGAATTTGAGTCCGGGCAAGGATCTGGGAACGCCGTTGTTGGGGCTTCGGCAAAATACAAGTGGAACAATAAGGTGAATTTGTACGGACAATTCATTTTGGACGAATTCTCCTTGGAACATATCAAAGCGGGCGATCAAAGCTGGAAGAATAAATTTGGTTATCAATTGGGGGCCAAATATTACGACGCCTTTAAAGTGGATAATTTGATGTTGCAATGGGAGTATAACCAAGTGCGACCATATACCTATTCACATAATACCATCGTGAATAATTACGCCCATAGCAATCAACCGATGGCGCATTTGTGGGGCGCGAATTTCAGGGAATACATCATCATCGGGCATTATAAATATGAGCGATGGTTTGCCGATGCCAAGTTTATTTTTGGCACACGTGGGTTAGATTTTAATGACGGCACTGATAATTTCAGTTACGGTGGCGATGTGTATAGGAATTACAACGAGCGTCCTTATAACACAGGAGTGAAAATCGGTCAAGGTAATAAAACCAAAACATTTAATGCCGAACTGCAAGGCGGTTACGTAATTAATCCCGTGAGTCATTTAAAAATATTTACGAATATCAGTTTTAGAAACTTCAATCCTGAGGCTGGAACCGCAACAACTTTCAAAAACAGCACGGTTTGGTTCAATCTCGGGGTAAAGACGGATTTGTTCAATTGGTATTTTGATTTCTAGCAAAATTCTTGCGAAAGCGGCAATCTCATGTGTTTCTGACAATTAAAGTCTTATGCCATGAAGTCTGGTTAATGTGTTGGTGGAAAACACCAACACAGGCGCAAATGTGATTATGTTTCCTCAAACCAGCACTTATATTTATCTGATAACCTCATTGTTTGCCTAAATCCAATTCCAAATTGTTTCGACATATTAATACTTCAAATGACTTTTTTACACTTCAAAATACTCCAAATGAATTACGACATTTAATTAATCATTAATTGAATTGCTCAAAACTAATATTCAAAGTATCTTTGCACTCTCATTTAAAAGCGAAAATTTTAGACCAATTGGCGACAACAAATTCTTCTTTATCAAGTGTCTCGATTATTTCTGATTTTAAGGAAATAACCAAAATGAGATTATCAGTGAGTGTCGTGTTTTCGGCCATAGCTGGATACTTGTTAGGCGCAGACACCATCGAGTGGGACATTGTAGTTTTACTGGCTTTTGGTGGTTATTTTATGGTAGGCGCTTCCAATATGTACAATCAAATTATTGAACGTGATTTGGATGCCCTTATGGATCGTACCAAAAACAGACCAGTTCCAGCGGGACGGATTTCCGTCAATTCTGCTTTTGCGATGGCCGTTATTTTTACAATTCTCGGCATTGCCACACTTTATGTAATCAATCCTCGTACGGCGATGTACGGCGCGATCTCCATCTTTTTATATACCAGTATTTACACGCCTTTAAAAACCAAAACACCATTATCTGTTTTTGCTGGAGCCATACCTGGTGCCATCCCATTTATGTTGGGTTGGGTAGCAGCGCGAAATGCATTTGGCATTGAGCCAGGTGCTTTGTTTGCCATACAGTTCTTTTGGCAATTTCCTCATTTTTGGGCAATCGGGTGGTTTTTATACGACGATTATGAGAAGGGCGGGTTTTTTATGCTCCCCACCGGGAAGCGTGATAAAGGTACAGCCACGCAAATCATCATCTACTCCGTTTGGACGGTTTTGGTATCCATTGTTCCTGTTTTTGGTATCACGGGAGATTTGAAATTGTCGGTTGTAGCGGCCGTCATTGTATTTGCGCTCGGGATGGTCATGGTTTATTACGCTTTGCAACTATTCAAAAACAGAACGGCACAAGCGGCCAAACAATTAATGTATGCCAGCGTGATTTATATTACCCTATTACAGATTGTTTACGTTGCCGATAAATTTATAAGATAACATGGATTTTACACAAGGAACCTTTCAGGAAAAACATAGTAGAGCAAAAAAAATGATGCTCTGGTTTGGAATCATTTCGCTTATCATGTCTTTTGCGGGTTGGACCAGCGCATTTGTGGTCAGTAGTACAAGAGAAGATTGGCTGGCTGATTTTCAGTTGCCAAGTGCCTTTATAGTCAGTACCATCGTTGTATTGATTAGTAGCGTAACGTTTATGTTAGCTGGTAAAGCA
The DNA here is from genome assembly GCA_049795335.1 of Gelidibacter sp. Lineage (GTDB taxonomy): Bacteria > Bacteroidota > Bacteroidia > Flavobacteriales > Flavobacteriaceae > Gelidibacter. Next base: position 4,169 of record JBARDR010000442.1, read on the forward strand.
CTCAAAAAGAATGATCCACAGATGACAACGGTATGGTTGTTTGCGACTTTAGCTCTGGGGATTGCTTTTATAACCAATCAATTTATAGGCTTTAATCAAATTATTGATATGGGCTATAATTTCACTGGGCCTACTAGTAATGTGACCATGTCCTACATCTATTTGATAGCGATGGTGCATATCGTTCACGTGATCGTAGGGCTGGTTTGTATTTTGGTTGTAATTTATAATCATTTTAAACAAAAGTATCATTCCGAGGATATGCTGGGCTTTGAACTAGCGGGAACATTCTGGCATTTTATTGATGTTCTGTGGGTATATCTCTTTTTATTTTTATATTTTGTAGGTTAATTGGGGAGTCTTTTTTCTCGAGCTTGCCTTGCATCTGTATTGAACATTACCTAAAGAACCTCAAAAATTAATGAGGATGTTTCTTTAGATGAATAAAATGATTATTTTTGTCCAACTTTAAAACTAAATAACTGATCACAACATATGGATACGACTGTCGCGAACACTAGTGAAGAAAATAAGCGTTGGGGTGGAGGTATTGAACCATTAAAAGCGAGTTACGGAAAAATGATGATGTGGTTTTTCCTCACATCAGACTCGTTGACATTTACTGGATTCTTAGCAGCCTACGGATTTTCAAGATTTAAATTTGCCGATTCTTGGCCAATTGCAGACGACGTATTTACGCACGTGCCTTTTATTCATGGAAATTATCCAATGATCTTCGTGGCGTTCATGACCTTTATATTGATCATGTCGTCAGTTACTATGGTGTTGGCAGTCGATGCAGGACATCATATGAACAAGGCTAAAGTAAGCTTGTATATGTTCTTAACGGTATTAGGAGGTTTTGTCTTCCTAGGCTCACAAGCATGGGAATGGTCAACTTTTATCAAAGGTGATTACGGTGCAGTTGGAACACATGCTGGTAATATTTTACATTTTGTTGATAAAGAAGGGAATCGAGTCGCTCTAAAAGACTTCTCTACGGCACTCCCATCCGAACGTACCTATCATGCTACTAAAGATGGTATTTGGTTTACGAGTGAAAAAGCACTTCCAAGTTTTACTTTTGAAGAGGTTGTAGCTGGATTTAAAGCAAACGAAGATCTTTTGATAAGAACGACTTATACTGCTGAAGGAGCACATCATAAAACTGTTTTATCTCGAAGTGAATCCCTTAAGGAATTAGAGACTAAAGGCAAGAATGTCGTGGAAGGAGCAAACTTGATCCAAAACGAATACGGTGCGCCTTTATTCGCCAACTATTTCTTTTTCATTACTGGTTTCCATGGATTCCACGTTTCGATTGGAGTTCTATTAAACATTATTGTTTTCTTTAACGTCCTAATTGGTACTTACGAACGAAGAGGAAGCTATGAGATGGTTGAAAAGGTCGGTTTATATTGGCATTTCGTGGATTTAGTTTGGGTGTTTGTATTTACATTCTTCTACTTAGTATAATTTTTAGATAACTTATTTTAGACATGGCAGCAGAAGCGCATAAATTAGCAATATTCAGAGGGACACTTAAGTTTAAGTCCAATACCCAAAAAATTTGGGGTGTATTAATCTTCTTGGCTCTAGTTACAGCAGTTGAAGTTCTTTTAGGTATTTATAAACCTGAAATGTTTATGGGGCAAATCCTAGGCATGAAGGCTCTTAACTGGATCTTTATAATCTTAACGGTAGTAAAAGCCTATTATATTACTTGGGATTTTATGCACATGAGAGATGAGTTACCAAGCTTAAGACGTATGGTCGTTTGGACCGCTGTCTTTTTGATTGCTTATTTAGTCTTTATCCTTTTACAAGAAGGCGATTATATTGAAGGCGTATTTGCTAATGGATTTGTCAAAACTAATTTTTAGGGAATCGCTTCTATACAAAATACAATATTAGTG
>JBARDR010000443.1:0-3576 GCA_049795335.1 Gelidibacter sp.
AGTTAGTGGTCACTCCATCCAATTTAGAAGGAGCACAAGTGTTTGAACTGAAAAAGATAGTGAACGAATTGGATGAAATAGAACTTCATGGCCCAATCACTCCAAAGGAAATGGATGCCAAGGAAGCCACAAAAAGAATCAATAAACAATTTAAAACTGACGTTGAGAGAAACCCTCATTTATACCGAAGGCCGAATACCAATAGCGGACCAATAGATTTCTTGGAGATTGGGCGACGCGTTGTCAAACTCTTAGAAAGAAAAACACCCAAAGAACAATATCTGGCTGAAACCACTATGACTTCCGATGATTTAAATACGCTTTTCAAAACAGATAAGTTCTTTAATGATACGTTTCTAGTCTTAGATTTGAACATTACCAAAGACAACAAACACCTCTTCTTTGCTTATTGTGAAACAAAAGATATAGCATCTTCACTCCTACGTCCGGACAACAAAATTTATCTTATTGACAAATTTTTGGACTACAGCGAAGAATTTCGGGAGATTTTAAAAGAAAGCCAAAACCATTAATACTAAATTCCTGTGAAATTGACGAGCGATACTTAAAATTTCAATCTTAATCTAAGAGTGAATAGGTGGTTGTAAACTTATTCGAAGTAGATAACTCAGTGCATTCGAAACATCAACTTCATTGCAATCTTTGCGCTCTGCTTTGCGTCCTTGCGGTTTCCGTTTGATTTGTATTTAAACGCAAAGGCGCTAGGTTTTTCGCAAAGATCGCAACGGAAGGTCAGTATTTTTATGTTTTCCAATTTCATTTCGATCGCTGTGCTTTCGTGTCCCAAAACAATCGAAGTGTTGAAGAGTCTTAATTCCATATTTCAATCTTTGATCTCCTTTCTTGATACTGTGTACTTTTATATGTTCTCTTTTCTATGTTCTTTTTTCTTCTTCAGACATTACATAATTAAAAAAGCCGTTCCTATCCTTTCATAATTTCAAAAGTCATATTTTTGAATCTCATCTGAATTGATTGCCATAATGAAAAGAAGTCTTTATTTTATTCTTACTATTTCTACGTTAATCTTATGGAGTTCCTGCCGAAAGGACTTCGATTTTGAACCTAGTGATGGGACTTTGACATTTTCAAAAGACACGGTTTACTTGGATACCGTTTTTACGAATATTGGTTCCAGCACCTATAATTTAAAAGTTTATAACCGCAGTAATAAGGACATCTCCATCCCTACCCTACGTTTGGGACAAGGGCAAGCATCAAACTACCGACTCAATGTAGATGGTATTGCAGGTAAGGAATTCAAAAATGTGGAGCTTTTGGCAAAAGACAGTATGTTCATTTTTATTGAGACCACTTTTGACATGCAAAGTGTCGTCACGGCTAGTAATCAATTTTTATATACCGATGTCATCGAGTTTGACAGCGGATCAAATTTTCAGAAAGTCGATTTGGTCACCTTAGTTAAAGATGCCGTTTTTATATACCCTAACAGAGACGCCAATGGCATTGTAGAAACCTTAACTTTTGATGTGGATGGCGATGGTGTGGATGACGAAACCAACGTTCAAGGCCGTTTTTTAGCTGATGATGAACTTAATTTCACCAACAAAAAACCTTATGTTATTTATGGCTACGCTGCCGTTGGGGCCAATAAAACCTTAATTATTGATGCTGGCGCACGTGTTCATTTCCATGCGAATTCCGGTTTATTGATTACCAATAATGCGTCCTTAAAAGTGAATGGGCAACTCAGCCCCGATCAAAAGATCTTGACCAACGAAGTTATTTTTGAAAGTGACCGATTGGAACCTTTATTTGATAATACCCCCGGCCAATGGGGAACCATTTGGCTATTTCAGGGCAGTAAAGAAAATGAGATCAATTTCGCCACCATAAAAAATGCCACTATCGGAATTTTAGCCGAAAACAATCCGAATCCAAGCATTCCGAAACTGACGATTAAAAACTCAAAAATCTATAATTCCAGTAATTTCGGCATCTTAGGACGCGCCACTTCAATTACCGCAGAAAATGTGGTGATTAACAATGCAGGACAATCTTCTTTTGCAGGTACTTATGGCGGCTCTTACAATTTCACCCATTGCACCATTGCCAATTATTGGTCAAATAGTTTCAGACAGTTCCCTGCCCTCTACCTCAACAATTTTTTAATTCGGGAAGACGAATCGACAGTTACCAATGCCTTAAACGCCGCCAACTTCAACAATTGCATTATTTATGGCAACGACAATCCGGAATTTCTTTTGGAAGAAGAGGAAGGCGCTGCTTTCAACTTTAAGTTCACCAACTGTCTGATCAAATTTAAGGACAGCAATAATAAATACACCTCCAATCCCAATTATAATTTTGATAACACCACTTTATACACAAATATCGTTTTTAATGAAGATCCCAATTTTAAGAACACCAAAAAAAACGAAATGATCATTGGAGAAAAATCTGCAGCAATTAATGTGATGTGGAATAATCCTTTCTCAAACCAAGTACCTTTTGATATTTTAAATGTTTCAAGAACCGTTTCTCCTGATTTAGGCGCTTATCAACATATTATTTTTGGAGACTAAAAAATTGAAAAGAATAGCAAATGGAAAATCCGGAAAAAGCATTTGGTACAATAACTCTATTGATATCATTGGTTTTAATTACTCCAGGATATTTTCAACTATTAGGAAACGAACATCCTAAACTCAATAATCTACTTATAGGTCTGGATTTTTGATTCAAATTATTTATTTCTTTAGGCTTTATTGGTGGTCTAGAAAGAAAGCTCAATAAAAGCTAACAAGCATCTTTTTTAAACCTTTAGGTTTCAAAAACCTAAATAATTATATCCAGACGTTCAAAAGATCACCACCCTGTGTTTTCACACCACACTCATTCAAGAAAGCCATATTTGTATAACTATAACAGGATTCAATTAATTATCTGAATAGCTATATCAGGACAGGTCTTCAGTACAGGTCTTCAGCACAGATCCTATAGCTTTATAGCGTGGTTATAGCATAGTTATAGCGTGCTTATAGCGTGCTTATTGCGTGCTTATGGCATAGTTAGAGCATGATTTATCCACGGAACACCCTTATTGACGCCAACTCATCTCTAGTTAAATCCCATGATGTGCCTGATAAAGAGATACTAAGGCCATCACCACAAAAAGGTACGAAGCAATCAATTAATAGAAGACGGGAATATATTTGTTCTAGATCCATTGGAACAAATCAAAAAAAAAGACCTCACAGGTTTTGAAAACCTGTGAGGTCTGGATAAAATTATGTTATAAGTCAAATCAACAACCCAGGGAAATAAAACCCTCTGGAGGGGGGATTAAGAAAACAAAGGCTTCCCTTTCATCATCTCATTAACCTTTTCGCCAATGGCCTGCAATTTGGCTTCATTATCACGATTAGTAAGAACCTCATCAATCAATCCAACGATCGTGTCCATGTCAGCTTCTTTTAAACCTCTAGTTGTCACGGCCGGCGTTCCAATTCTGATTCCTGAAGTTACAAATGGTGATTTATCATCAAAAGGAACCATGTTTTTGTTTACGGTAATATCTGCTTTGCCTAAGGC
>JBARDR010000444.1:0-5262 GCA_049795335.1 Gelidibacter sp.
GCTTACTGCTCCAGTTATTTGCTCTAAAGCTGAAACTCTTTGTGGGTCTTCAATTTGTACACCATCTGCATATGCATTGGTGCCATCGGTTGTTAAGGTTGCAATGCCAGCACGTGCACGAACTTTGTTAATTGACGCATCTAAATCGGCATTAGAAATGGATCCTAATTCAGCCGCAGCTTCGGCATAGTTCAAATACACTTCACTCAAGGTGAAAATAGGCGCATCAATATGATTCTGACCAATAGTGGTCACCTCAGGTCCAGATAATGCAGGGTTATTATACAATTTAAAAACATACCCTGTGATAGACGTCAATCCATTCCATGGTTTGTCAGAATAAGCATAATCCTGTGTACCGAATGCCTTTCCAAAACGTGGGTCTCTGTTGGCAAACGTATTGGCGATATTGTCATCTCCTAAATATTCGGTATTTCCACCGACTTGTTTAATTGGTAAGCCATTTTTAGTCACGTAACTTTCTGCAGCAAATTTTGTCAATCCGCTTTGAATGGTTGATGTATTGGTGTAGGCTTGGATGGAGTTTGCTAAAGTACCTTGGATGTATCTTTTGGCTAAAATCACTTCAGGATTGTCCAACAATTCTACCGAGTTATAGAGCGATTGCCAATCTGGTTTTAAAGAATAGGCTGAATTATCCATCACTGCCAAAGCTGCTGCTTTTGCTTTTTGAAGATAGTCATTCCCATTCTGACCCGTGTTATATTTACGATTGGTACCTTCATAAAGACAGACTCTACTTAATAAAGCGTAAGCCGTGAATTTATTTATAGTAGTATTCTTGTCGTCAACATTTAAAAGTAAGGTTGTGGCTTCTTCTAAATCTTTAATCACGTTGTCAATGACTTCAGCTCTGCTCAAGGCAGGTTTGTAGACATTTGGATCGCCTTGGGTTAAATACATGTCGGTATAAGGAACATCTCCAAACTCCTGTGCCAAACGGAAGTAGGTAAAGGCTCTAAAGAATTTTGCAACCCCTAAATAGTGGTTTTTCTTTGCCTCATCCATTGGCACCGTTGGAACGCGCTGTAACATCAAGTTACTACGACGAATAAGCGTGTAGTAGCTATTCCAATTGGCATTGGTTGCGTTGGCCGTGGTAGCAAAGTTAGTGAAGACGTTCATCGCTAAGTTGTCATCTAAGTTAGATGAATTATGAAAATAGAAATCGGCTGTTGTGCCTGCATTATTTCCATAACCGAAAAACGTATCATAGTTTAACCAAGAGAATGTTCTGACGTTATTTTCAGAAGTCCAAAAGTTATCATCTGTGAAGATATCTTGAGGAGGCGTATCTAAATAATCCGAGCAGTTAAAAGTTAGCGTTGCCATTGAGAGCGCAAGTACAGCTAACTTTAACTTAGATTTTATTATTAATTTTCTCATTTTTTTAAATTTTTAAATTAGTTTTTAAAATGCAATTTGAACCCCAAGAGACCATGTTTTCGCATAAGGGAAGGTTCTACCCCAAGCGGATTCAGCTTCGTTAATTTCAGGATCCACTGGTAATTTACTGCTATTAAAAGTCACTAAATTCAAACCAGAGATATAAGGTCTAATTTTATCGATACCTATTTTTTGCGTAATGGTTTGTGGAATTGTATAGCCCACAGTTAAGCTTTTTAATCTCAGGTAAGACATGTTCAATAAATATCTGGATTGCGCCACGAAGTTATTCGATCCTGGTGCATAGGTGCCAAATGCGTTACCAGCGTGACCAGGATAAGGATTAGGATAATAGGCATCGGTATTATCTGGTGTCCAGTAATCATTCATGTGTTCGTACATGGCATCTGTTCTGTTGTAGAATGGCAATACTAAGTCGGAAGTAGCCCAGTATTGACGCTCGCCAACACCTTGGAAGAACGCATCCACGTCAAATCCATAAAAAGTACCTCCAAAACGCATCCCATATTGGTATCTTGGTGTGGTATTGCCAATAACGCTCAAATCGCCAGATTCGTCTGCGGTTCCCTTTCCTCTTGAAATGATTCCGTCGCCATCTAAGTCTCTATACATTACATCTCCAGGGCCATATTTAAAAGCTCCTGTACGTACGTTCTTATAATCTACACCATTGACAATTAAACCTGAAGCATCAACAACGTCAGACGCTTGTATCAATCCGTCAGAAGTTAATCCCCAAATTTCACCAATTTTCTGACCTGTATAATACGATCCTAATAATTTTGAAGAGTTATTCCATTCGGTAACTTCCGTGGTGTAATCAGAAAGGGTAAGATCAGCATACACACTCACATCATTAGTAATGTTCTTGTTGAAATTAATACCTAATTCCCAACCTCTGGTTCTTAAATTTCCTGAGTTTGTGTTGGCCGCTGCCTGTCCAAAAGAACCTGGAAGAGTTTTTCCTGGAGACAACATGCCTTCGGTATCACGCTGGTAGTAATCAAAGGTCATTCCTAACACATTGAAAATTCTAAGATCAACCCCAATATCCTTTGTGGTTACTTTTTCCCAAGTCAAATATGGATCCACGTTGTTTGGTAAACCTACAGAAGGAGGAATGGTCATACCGCTACCTAACCACCATGGATTAGAGCGTGACATGATCGGTAAAAAGGCGTTGTTTGCAATGTTTTGATTCCCGATGGAACCAATGGAAGCGCGCACTTTTAAATCATTTAACCACTCGCGAGTGCTTTCCATGAATTTTTCATTTGAAATTCTATATCCGGCAGAAGCTGAAGGGAAGAATCCCCATTGCTCATTGGTTGGGAACTTTGAAGACCCGTCATAACGTGCATTCAACTCCAATAAGTAGATGCCGTTGTAATCATAGTTAACACGCGCAAAAACCCCAGCAATTGCATATTCAGATAAACCTGGATTAAGCGTTGTATTGGAGCTTAAAGGCGATGTAAATTGGTCACCAATCGCTAAGTTGAATTCTGGTTTGTTTTTATCTAAAAGTGTATTTCTACGCGCATAGGTTCTTTCGAAAGACTGCCATTCGGTATTCAAACCTCCCAAAACCTGAAAGTTGTGGATATCATTAAGTGTTTTAGAATAATTACCGTAAATGTTAGCAACGTTAGTTACATAGGACGATTTAGCCTGAGCCACGAAATCATTGCCCGATTCCATCATCGTTGGTTTACCAGAAAGTAAATCTCCTCCACCGGTCCACCAATCCCATAATGGCACTTGACCACCATTTTGTTTGTTGCTCATGAAATTGTTATTGACACTATATTCACCTATGATATTAAAATCGCTGGTAACCTGCGCTGTTAATTTTGCACTTAAGCGATTGTTGTTTTCAATTCTTTTATTCATGGAGGCATTATGCATATACCCAGGTGCATGGCGGAACTCAACGCCATTGTAAGTACCGTAAGGGAAATAAGAACCCCAACGCATGTAATATCCAAAATAACCATTTCCTTCAGTGTCTAACCCGCTGTTATAGTAGTTAAAAGGTGCTTGGTATTCTTGAAAAGAAGACAATACCTTGAAGTCTGCAGAAAGCCAATCGGCTAATTGCGTGCTCATCCCCATGTTTAGGTTGATTCTTTCATTCTTTTCGGTATTAATTTTCATGACACCGTCTTGATTAGAAATCCCTAGAGAAACGATGAAGGAGCTTTTTTCACCTAAGGAACCTTGCGCTGCTAAATTGTGAAAGGTTTGTGCAGCGTTCTTCTTTAACATCTCTGCGTGCGGATCCCAAATTCTATAAAAATAATCCTTGCCTCCGATAACTTCAAAATCTTCACCTAAGATCATGTTTCGGTCATTTTTGTTCCTAGAGGATGCATATTGTTGTTTCCAATTGATGATCCCAGGAAGCAAGGTTTTATAGTTCATTCCAAATGACTCTGGATTGGCGTTTCCTGCTCGGGCTTGTGCCTCAATCATTGCAGGAAGCTCAACGGTAGGATCATTGAATTCTACTAATGAGATAGGATTGCTCCAGCCATAGCTGGTGCTGTATGAAAATTTAACTTTTCCTTTGGCACCTTTACCATCTTTAGTGGTTATTAAGATCACACCAAAAGCAGCTCGCGCTCCATAGATGGACGCTGATGCCGCATCTTTAAGAACAGAAATGGAAGCCACGTCTTCAGGATTAATAAGTGACATGTCTGACGGAACGCCATCTACCAATACCAAAGGCGAGCCAGAAACGGTACCATTGATGATCGTTCCTGCGCCCCGTATATTAATATTGGACGATTTACCGATGTTTCCAGAATTAAATGACACGTTTAAACCTGGTGTGGTGCCTTGCAAACCTTTGCTGATATCGGTAATCGGTTTACTTCCAAGTGCGCGATCCACATCAACTTTAGCAACCGCACCGGTAAGGTTGACCTTCTTTTGTGAAGAAAACCCTACAATAACAACTTCATCTAATAGGGACGAACTCTCAACAAGAGCGATATCGAGCATTTGTTGGCCTTCATATTTTACGTCTTGAGTCTCAAACCCAATATAGCTGAAACTCAAAATTTCGCCCGTGTTAACAGCAATGCTATAATTACCGTCAAAATCGGTCGAGCTACCTTTAGTAGTACCTTTAATCAGTACGTTGACTCCAGGAATGGGGGCACCGTCTGCGCTGTTTCTCACACTTCCAGTCAAGATTTTGGACTGCCCAAAAGTTGCCTGAATCATAAAAAACAATAATGGAATAAGGAGAAATTTCTTCATAATTCTTTAGTCTTTATTTGATTAATTAACATTTATTAACAAATATATTTAATTAATGCGTATAAATGCGTTTTTAGAGTTTTATTTCAAATAATTACAGTAAAAACGCAAACTCTTGCATTATTTTTCAAAAGAAGGTTTTTGGTTTCATTATTTAGATATCTTTGTAGTCGATCTCAAATTTTCAGACCATGCTTAAAGCCGAAAGACAAAAATATATCATGGATAAGCTTCTTCAAGAGCAAAAGGTAGTCACTACCACTTTGGCTTTAGATCTTGATTTATCGGAAGATACCGTACGTAGGGACTTAAATGAGCTCGACCGTAAAAAGTTACTGAAGAAAGTATATGGAGGCGCCATATTAATTCCGGAAAAATCGGCTGATGTTTTTAATATCCATATCAATGCCGAGGAGCAAAAGAAAATAATCGTTACCAAGGCATTGTCATTGTTGCATGATGGTCAGGTTATTATCATGAGCGGCGGAACAACCAATCTGGTTTTTGCGAAATTAATTCCTGAAAGTCTTAAGGCCACCATATATACCTACAGCTTAACCATTG
>JBARDR010000445.1:0-2437 GCA_049795335.1 Gelidibacter sp.
TTGTTGCTCTATCCACTTTAGTGTTAATGTCCCAATTTAAATAAGTTTTAATATCGAAATCCGAAACTCTTTCCAATAAATTCTTATTCTCGTGCAGGAGATACTTTAGTTCGTCTACATCTTTAGAATTCGATAGATTTTGCCCTGAAACAGCATTTAAATATGCCGTATTTATTGATTTATATGCCATAAAATCAGACAGAATCTTTAATCTATAATTTGGAGAGAGAGCTGTAAGTTTGGATAATATTAATCTTAAAGGGTAGGGGATTTGCATAAAACACGCCCCCTTCTTTATCCAATCATACCGCTGATAGCCTATAAAACTCTCATCACCTGCATCACCGGAAAGTGCAACGGTGACTTGTTTTTTAGTGTGTTTTGCCAAAAGCATGGATGGAATTGCTGAAGAATCAGCAAATGGCTCATCATAGTAATAGTGTAAGTTTTCAATCAGATCAATCCCCTCGTTGTAATTACATTCTATAATATTGTGTTCTGTTTGTAAATGATTAGCGACCATTTGAGAATACTTACTTTCGTCAAAACCTTTGTCATTAAATTTTACAGAAAAAGTTTTTACCTTAACGTCTGATGTATCCGATGCTAACGCTGCAATAAGAGAAGAATCTACACCGCCCGAAAGAAATACGCCCACAGGAACATCTGCAAACATGCGTATTTTAACGGCATCTGAAAGAATGTTTTTCAACTGCGATTGTGCCTCTGAATAACTTCCTGAAAACTTATGCTCTCCTTTATAATCTATATCCCAATATGTTTTTAATTTGAGTTCACCAGAATTTAAGTCAAAAATAAAAGAATTACCAGGTCGAAGTTTACTCACTTCATTGAATATACTTGAAGGGTCTGGTACAGCTCCCCAAGTAAGGTAAGAATCTATAGACTTTCTTGAAATACTTAAATTTGAGTTATGTAACTGTATAGAAGAGATTTGACTTGCAAATTCGAAATTGCTACCATTATGATAATAATAAAAAGGTTTTACACCAAGTCGATCTCTTGCCCCAAAAAACTGATTTTTAATTTTATCGTAAATTACAAATGCAAACATACCATTGAAATGACTAATACAACCTTCGCCATATTCCAAGTATGCCGCACAAATAACTTCTGTATCACTACTAGTTTTAAATGTATAACCTTTTTTATAGAGTACATCTTTGATTTCTTTAAAATTATATATTTCGCCATTAAAAACAATTTCTATATTTTCTTGATACGTAAAAGGCTGATTGGATCTCGCATCTAAATCAATTATTGAGAGCCTATTATGTCCAAATATTATGTGAGTATTCTCATTAGACTTGTAGAATTTATACCCCATTTGGTCAGGGCCTCTAAATGATGTGCGTTTTAATTTCTCTATAACCTGAGATTCACTGTATAATATCGTACTTCCGTAAATTCCACACATTTCAATTTTATTTTTAATATAATTATCAAAGAGTTCCTATGAAAATAATAATCTTATTTTTTTTTCGCTTATATTATAGGTAGCTTTCTTATAGCTATTACTAACAAAACTGTTACAATAAAACAGTTATGTATCTATTAACGGGAGATTTAGTTATGACAAAAAGACAACTAATTTGGATATTCGCGTTTAATCCTAATCTATTTACCATCCTTGAATGTCCAATTCTTTTAAATGTTAAATCAAGATTATCAGAGATAAAGTTAATGACACCTCCAATATCAACAAAAAGATTAAAAAGTTTAAATGTACTTGTTATTCATTTATTTAATGGTCAATCCGGCTCTGTTTTTATCCAGCCACTGTTTCAGAACCAATAGTTTCCATATTAATGGATATCTATTCCATGTTCCAGTCATGTGCTGCTCAATCATTTTTTTTACATTTTCAACATTTATACACGGGATTGATTGTAAATTGATATCACTTAATTCTTGCAGTACATAATCCTTCAAATCTGTTTTGAACCAGTCAGAAAAAGGCATTGTAAATCCTGCCTTTGGTCTGTCAAAGATTTCCTTTGGTACATATTCATAAAGCAGATCTTTAAGAATTCTTTTTTGATTGTCACCTTTGATTTTGAAATCTGTTGGGAATGAACGAGACAATTCCATTACACGATGATCCATTAAAGGAGCACGAGCTTCAAGAGAAAATGCCATCGTGGCACGGTCTACTTTTGTATTGATATCCCAATTTAAATAGGTTTTAATATCAAAATCTGAGATGCGCTCATAAAGGTTTTTTTGAGTATGCTCAATATATTTACGCTGAAGTACGTTCATATAATCAATGTCTGTTTTTATGTAGGACAGATCAACAGACGTAAGGACGGACATGTAGGATCGGTTAATATCCTTATAACTCACGGCCTCTGCTACTAATTTCGTTCTATAATTTGGTGCCCCGGAGAGTATAGTAGCCCCAAATTTACGAAGA
>JBARDR010000446.1:0-1633 GCA_049795335.1 Gelidibacter sp.
GTCTAATAGTCTAGTGATTTTAGAGATAGAATGCATAAAAAAGCCATTAACTTTTGTTAATGGCTTTAAATTATATAATACTTAAATTTTAGTTGATTTCAATTACCTCCAATTCAAAAACTAAATCCTGACCAGCTAATGGATGGTTTCCATCTACTACAATATGGTCTTCTTTAACTTCAATAACTCTAAATTGATGTTCTACACCGTCAGGTCCTTTTGAGGCTAATCCCATACCAACTTCAGGTTCCATATCTTTTGGCAATTGGTCTTTTGGTACTTGATGAAACAATTCCTCCAAAATATCGCCATAAGCATCTTCTTTAGCTATTTCGACGGTTTTTTTGTCGTTCAATTTCATATCAATAATGGCATTTTCAAAACCAGGGATCAGTTGGCCATCGCCAACAGTAAATTCTAAAGGTTCGCGCTCCAAGGAACTGTCAAAAATTTGTCCATCGGTTAATTTTCCTGTATAATGAACTTTTACCGTATCGTTCTGCTTTACTTGACTCATAAATTCGTTTTATATTAATATAGGTTACAAAATTATAATTTATAAAGGGCGCGACAAGGTTTTATCGTTTTAATCAGGATTATTAAGAAAAACTTAACGTAATTCGATGGTTTAGAAGCATTGAAGTATAAATCATACCTAATGAGGTTTACTTTTTACGGCTAGTTTTATGGGCAATGATAAAGATTCATTGACGCTGTTTTCGGGGATTAAAATATATATTGAATCCATTTAATTATCGTGGAAAATAGAGTAATTTAGATGGACGTTTTTAATATCTCACTGGGTATTAACTTAATAAAAGTAGTGAATGAACTATAATTCGTTGCTTTTCCGAAGAAAATCGGTCGCTCAACTTCAAAAAGATTCCGAGACTTCTTCTTTAAAAAGAACCTTAACAGCTTTTGATCTTACGATGCTTGGCATAGGGGCCATCATTGGTACAGGCATTTTTGTATTGACCGGTGAGGCGGCGGCAGGTACTCCAGATGCTTTGGGCGCAGGGCCAGCCATTACCATTAGTTTTGTTATTACGGGATTGGCCTGTGGATTCGCAGCTTTATGTTATGCGGAATTTGCCTCCATGATTCCAATCTCTGGTAGTGCCTATACCTATGCTTACGCGTCCTTTGGCGAAATAATTGCATGGATTATTGGATGGGATTTGATTTTAGAATATGCTATCGGAAATGTGGCAGTAGCTATTGGATGGGCTGGGTATTTTAAAAGTTTTCTCGCTGGGCTTGGTGTACATTTCCCACCATATTTGATGGCGTCAACAGGAACAGAATTAGTGCAATTGTCTAATGGAGAATGGCAGCCGCTTACAGATTCTCTAAAAAGTCAACTGGGAAGTCAGGTCAATATGATGCCTCACGAAGTTTCTATCCTGAATTTGCCGGCGCTCATCATCACTTTTATGGTAACTGTATTGTTGATTATTGGCATTAAGGAATCTGCAAGAACTAATTCCGTGTTGGTTATCATAAAACTGCTTCTGGTAGGACTGTTTTTATATTTCGGTATTCCACATTTCAATCCCAGTGAGCACTGGCAAAATTTTGCACCCAACGGTTGGCATGGAATTATGACTGGTGCGGCCCTTGTGTTTTTTGC
>JBARDR010000447.1:0-3520 GCA_049795335.1 Gelidibacter sp.
GGATATTGTTACCCAACGTAAAGAATCGGATGTGGTTGAATTTCTCTCTGGTATTTTTGAAGGCCAAACCACAGGTACACCCATTGGTTTTATAATCAAAAACACCGATCAAAAATCAAATGATTATTCACATATAAAAGATGTTTACCGTCCGAGTCACGCAGATTACACCTATGATAAAAAATATGGCGTACGCGACTATAGAGGTGGCGGACGTAGTTCAGCACGTGAAACAGCAAGTCGTGTCGTTGCAGGCGCCATTGCAAAACAGATGTTGAAAGATGTAAAAATTCATGCCTACACATCGTCGGTTGGCGATCTCTTTTTGGACAAACCCTATCAAGAGCTCGACTTCTCGAAAATTGAAAGTAATACTGTACGTTGTCCTGATGAATCCATTGCAAATCAGATGATTGATAAAATCAAAGAGATCAGAAAGCAAGGCGATACGATTGGTGGTACCGTAACCTGTGTGATTCAAAATCTCCCTGTCGGATTGGGTGAACCTGTGTTTGATAAACTAAATGCCGAACTTGGCAAAGCCATGCTATCCATTAACGCTGTTAAAGGCTTTGAATATGGCAGCGGATTTTGTGGAGCCAAAATGAAAGGCAGCGAACACAACGATCAATTCAATGCCGACGGAAGCACGAAGACCAATTTGTCTGGCGGCATTCAAGGGGGTATCAGCAATGGTATGGATATTTATTTCAGGGTGGCATTTAAACCTGTGGCCACCATCATTCAAAAACAAAACACGCTCGACAATAAAGGCGATATTGTAGAAATGCAAGGAAAAGGACGACATGATCCTTGTGTGGTCCCAAGAGCCATTCCTATTGTGGAAGCCATGGCAGCTTTAGTTTTAGCCGATTATCAACTTCTGCGCAGACAGGAGTCTAATAGATAAAAAACAGCTATTACTCTTGCGAAAGCAGAAGTTTCAATAAATTGACACGACTTGAGAGCGCTATAAAAATTAATTTCATCTTAAAATAAATATCCCTGCCGACGTAGGCATGTAGCTTATGAAAAAATTAGCATTACATTGGAAAATCATTATCGGAATGATCCTTGGTATCATTTGGGCGCTAACTTCCAGTTATATGGGATGGAGTGCGTTTACCATGGATTGGATCGATCCATTCGGTACTATTTTTATCAATTTATTGAAACTTATTGCTGTGCCTTTGGTGCTGTTTTCCATCATAGGAGGCGTGGCTAATATTGGAGATCCTTCAAGTTTAGGAAGGATGGGAGGCAAGACCTTGCTCCTCTATCTGGTGACTACAGTATTTGCTATTTCATTGGGTTTAGCGCTGGTTAATACTATAAAACCAGGTAAACTTATAGACGAACAAAGCCGAATAGACAACCGTATTAATTACGAAATTTGGGCAAGTTCGCAAGGATATGAAATCAAAGATGGCATCAATTATCTAAAAGATCCGGCGTTTTTTGAAAGAGCACAGGTGATCTCCAATTTAACTAAACAAGATTTAAAGGAGGTTTCTGTTTCAGACAAAATTGTTGCTGCGGATCAACGCAAAGATTCCACACCATTACAACCGTTGATTGATATTGTTCCTGATAACTTTTTCTACTCTTTATCTAGCAATGGATTAATGCTTCAAATAATCTTCTTCGCTATTTTCTTCGGCGTTTGTTTATTGTTTATCCCAAAAGATAAATCGGCACCCGTTTTAAAGCTTGTAGAAGGCATCAACGAAGTCTTTCTGAAAATGGTAGACTTGGTAATGCAAGCGGCACCATTCTTCGTGTTTGCGCTTTTAGCCGGTGTTGTTAGTAAAATGGCTGGAGACGATATTGGAAAAGTTGTGGAGATATTTAAGGGATTGAGTTGGTATTCATTGACAGTACTAATTGGCCTGGTTATTATGATTTTTATTACCTATCCTAGTATTTTAAAGGTTTTTGTCAAGAAAGTAACTTATGGAGGTTTCTTTAAAGCGATGAGTCCTGCTCAAACATTAGCCTTCTCAACCTCAAGTAGTGCGGCTACGCTTCCTGTAACTATGGAATGTGTGGAACAAAATCTTGGTATTAATAAAAAAATAAGCAGTTTTGTTTTACCTATTGGTGCGACTGTAAATATGGATGGAACCAGCCTTTATCAGGCCGTTGCTGTTATCTTTTTAGCACAATTGCACATGATTGATTTGACTATCGGCCAGCAGTTAACGGTGGTTATGACCACGACATTGGCTTCCATCGGATCAGCTGCAGTACCTAGTGCAGGATTGGTTATGTTGATTATTGTATTGGATTCTGTCGGACTTAATCCTGCTTGGATTGCTATTATTTTCCCGGTAGATCGTATTTTGGACATGTTTAGAACCGTGGTTAATGTTACGGGCGATGCTGCGGTGTGCTGTATTATTGCCGATGGTGAAAACATGATTGATTATCAGGAGCACAAGAATCCAACCGAAACCTTTGATGTGGAATCATAACCTGAGAAAATCTTGAAAGCTATCGTTTCCGTAAAATGGCTCAAAGATCATTTAGAAACGCCAGGAATCGTGATTCTGAATGCCAGTATTTCAAAATCAGGCGCAGCTTCAGAAGCATCTTTAGGTGAAAAATTGATTCCGCATACTCGTTTTTTTGATATCACGAACAAATTTAGTGAGGTGTCAGCACCTTTTCCAAGCACATTTCCTTCGGTTGAACAATTCACTAATGAAGCACAGCTGCTAGGCGTAAACCAAGACAGTATGATCGTCGTTTATGATGATAAGGGCATCTATTCTAGCGCGAGAGCTTGGTGGCTCTTTAAAGCATTTGGACATCATAATGTAGCGGTTTTGGATGGCGGTCTTCCTGAATGGAAGAAATCAGGTTATATTATTGAAACCTATCAATCTTACCTGGTCAAGAAAGGCGATTTTATTGGTGTCGAAGATAATAGTCGGATGAAATTTTTCGAAGAGATCAACCTTGCATCTCAAACCCACTCTCACATAATCATTGATGCGCGTTCTGAAAACCGCTTTAAGTGTTTGGTCGATGAGCCAAGAGCAGGCTTAAGACGCGGCACGATTCCAAATTCCATTAATTTGCCCTATGAAAATTTATTAGATGGCAATTACCTTAAAAACATTGATGAATTAAGGCACATCTTCCAAGCATTGGCTCATCCGTCAGATCATTTGATCTTTTCATGCGGATCTGGCATAACCGCTTGTATTCTTGCACTTGGCGCCACTCTTGTGGGTTATCCTAATATTTCTGTATATGATGGCTCTTGGACCGAATATGGAACTATGACGACCTAAAAAGCGGCGTTACAAACAGAAATCCCTACTTCTAAATATGCGCCGCACGCCTTCTATTGATTCTGTTTTTTATCACCGAAAAGTTGAAAACAAAAACGGATATCAATATCATAAGATAACAAACACCTTCAAGCAGACTTACCTTTTCATTGAAATAGAAAATAGCAAAACCAAAGTTAATCAGCGGATTTAAATAGATAAATACCCCAACTACGGCTGAG
>JBARDR010000448.1:0-6492 GCA_049795335.1 Gelidibacter sp.
TGAGGCTCTCCACAATAAAATCTGTAACTATTTGCTGTTCCTTTTTTTCTTTTTCTTTCCAAACCACATCTTCCGATCCTTCAAAAGCCTGAGTTCCTGCCAAAGACATTGTTTTTAGCTGGTTCCCCCTGACACTCAACAAGGTTTCTGGTGTTGCTCCAAGCCACAAGCCCACCTTGGGATGGCACCAAATATATACAAATGCTGTTGGATAGCGTTGCAGTAAACGTTTAAATATCGCAATAGGATTGGCCTCAACCTTCTCAATAACTTCTCGTCTTGATAAGACAACTTTTGAAAAATAATCTTTTTTTATGGCTTCAATGCCTTTCTCAACACACTTTATATGTGATTGTTTGTCTGCTTGCTGAATGGAATTGATACTATTAGATAGTGTTTCCTGTAAATTTATTTCATCTTCAGAAAAATCCTTGTGATCAAAAGGTGAAGAAATTACCTCCGAATGTTTTATAGGAATTAAAAAAGCATTGTCTCTGCTATCAAATGGCGCAAATATGAATCCACTTTCTGTGAAATCAGAAATAACATGTAGCGTGTCATCAACTTGAAGCATTGCTTTTAATTCAGACGTATTGGGTTTTCGATATGCGACAAACGGTAATTTTCCATCCATCTGTTTTTCGACCTGCTCAAAAAATTGATCCAAGGGCATGCTATTGGGTTTTTGGTAAGGTAATGGTAGATAATCTGCAGATGGAGACCAAATTATCATGGTCGTCTGTAATTCGTATATCGAGAAGTTGTGTCGTTCTTCCTTTGTGAAGAAAGGTCGCTTTGGCATAAACAAATCCGTCTCTTACAGATTTTAAATGATTGGCAGTGATTTCGATGCCGCGCACAAAGAGATGTTCGGTGTCCAAGAAAATATGTGACGCAAAACTTCCAACACTTTCTGCCAAAGCCGCCGTGGCGCCACCATGAAGCACACCATCTGGTTGATAGACTCTAGAATTTACCGGCATTCTGGCCACTAAAAAATCTGGGCCGTAGTCCACCATTTCTATATTTAAAGTTTCCATCAACGTGTTTTTACTGGCGCTATTCGCTCTTGTCAAAACTTGTTCTTTCGATAATTGCATAGAAAAATAATGTTTTTGAGATCAAATGTAAAGGTACGGAAGTAGTTTCTAGTTTCTAGTAAATTCAATTTTTTTGAAAGCCCTACTCTTCCTTTTGCATCATTCTCTTTAGAATTTGGAATGTGTTTTTTAAATTTTCTGTTGTTATCTCACTATCTTTAGAGATTAACAATTTATCACAGCATGAAGTCACAAGAAAAAGAAATCTCCTACAAAACCATCAACTCCTACTCCACTTTAAATACTTTATCTGAACGCACAAAAAACGTGTGGTTTGTTTGTCATGGCATGGGGTATTTGAGTCGGTATTTCTTGAATTTTTTTGCAGATTTGAATCCGGAGGAGAACTATATTATTGCCCCTCAGGCGCAAAGTAAATATTATGTGCCACCAAAATTGAAACATGTCGGCGCAAATTGGTTAACTAAAGAAAACACCATTAACGAAACCCAAAATGTGATGCGTTATTTTGATGCTGTTCTTCAAGCGGAGCAGATTCCTGAGCATCTTAATTTAATTATTTTGGGCTATTCACAAGGGGTATCTGTAGCGTTGAGATATGTAGCAAAAAGACAATTAAACTGTTCGCAAATCGTGATGATGTCTGGCGGAATTCCTAAGGAATTGGTCACGGAAGATTTTGATTTTTTAAGTCGGCAGACGGAAGTCTCTTTAATATATGGGGATAAAGATGAGTATCTGGATGAAGACCGTCTGCTTCATGAACGCAACAGGGCTTTTGAGTTGTTCGGACATTGTAATTTAAAGATCATACCTTTTGACGGAAAACATGAGGTTAAAAAAGAATTGATTTTGGATTTAATTGTGGGCTAGAAAATCCTCGGAATGAATTAAATGGACTTTTATTAGATGATGTCTCCTCGCGTCGACATGGCAGTTTTAGATTATCTTCCAAATTTTAAATATTCGAAAAGCTCATGCGTTTTTCCTTTTAACATCGCGGAAACTGTACCTATGCCAATCATAGAAGGATAGGGAATGCAAAATTCCATTTTTAACAAGCCAAAACGGTTCAACAGAAGTTAAACGCATAGGATCATTTTTTATAGCTATGCTGAGTTTAGACTATATCACAAACCCATTTAAGCCAAATAGTATCGTAATACTTTTAATTATCAGGTCAAATTGTGAATAATAGTTTTAATTGGAAGAATTTCCTTAGTATGCTCAATACTTGGTCCTGCCACCCAAACGGTTTTATAAGTAGCTTCTTTGGCCGCTTTTTGGGTGGCTTTCATGCCTATTGAAAAGCGAATCATCTTGACCCATTTTTTGAGCTTTTTGTTTTTGTTCAATAAAGATTCCAACCCCGATTCCTTCGTGCCAATTTTTTGAACATAGGGCGTATTGATTACTGTACAGGGCGTCCCTGAAATGCGTTGCGTCATCACAATATCCTTCGCGCCATAATCCACACAAGCTTGTTTATACTCGTCTGTCACACCCGCCTCCAATGAAGCTATAAATGGACTCCCCACAGAAACACCGTCTGCGCCATAGCTCAACATGCGCTCCAGTTCGGCCTTAGTCCCAACTCCACCCGCAGAGATTACCGGAATGTTACAATTGGTTTTTAAGAGCTGGATCAATTCTTTTGGAGACAAATCACCACGATGTCCTCCTGCTTCGTTATTGACCGCAATAATGGCATCCGCACCCAACGCTTCCACTTTTTTAGCGAATTTCAAATCGGTAACATCACACAACACTTTGATCCTAACTTTATGGGCTTGATTGATCGTTTCTTCTGGGCTTCCCAACGAGGTAATTATAAAATCACAGCCTTCTTCACACAGCACGCGCAATTGCTCTTTGTATTTGATATTCGATTTGTTAACGATCAAATTGAAACCAAAAGAGCCACCCCGCCCATCCGTCGGGCAAAATTCTACTTTAGCAGCTTTCAATTCATGAATAGCCGCTTTGAGTTCTGGCAGCGTTCTATAGTTTAAAGCTGGAATACATCCTGCGATACCTGCTTTCATGGCTTCAATAACCATGGCGGTATTAGAAACCAAAAACATAGGTGCTTTGATAATTGGGTATTGAATGTTGAGGAGTTGATTGAGTTCAGTGGACATTGTACGTTACTTTAAAAACCTGACGCGTCAGTATGATTTATACAAATATATAAAATTATTATGCATGCATAGTATTTATTTTACATCAAAGTAGAACCTCAATTATTATGTAATGAGCAAAAAAAAACCTAATTTTAGAAGTCTTTTTTTAGGCTATCCGCTTTATAATTCAGAATATATACTGCTTTTCTATGGCTACCTTACAAAATAATTTTGACTCTTATATTGACCTTTTAATAAATAATCCACTTTTTGAAGGCGCTACCCAACAAGCGATGATTTCCTTGGTAGAAAAATGTAAATTGAAGCGTCTTATTAAAGGAACACCTTGTATTGGGAAGGAAAAAACGCATTACAATTTTTATTTTATTACTAATGGCAAAGTAAAAGTATTTAACTTAAACAATTCCGATAAGCAATTCACGCTATTCATCCTGTCTAAAAATGATGTGTTCGATGTGTTCACATTGATCAATAATCAGCAACATAATGTATGTTATGATGTGCTTCAGGATTTAGATGTTTTGGTTATTTCCATAGATGCATTAAGAGATTGGCTCAAAAAAAATCCGCAAACTCTAAATTGCTTCTTTAAATATACCATTAAAAAATTCGAGTTGTTGGAATCTCATATTTTGGATTTAGGAACGAACAATTTAACCGCTAGATTGGCAAATCTTCTATTGCAACATTATAATGTTAAAAACCATCAAATTGAAGATATAAACGATTTAACGCACGATGAACTAGCACAATTGATTGGCACCTCAAGAGCTGTTTTCAACCATCATATCCAAGAATTCAAAAAAGCGGGTATTATTCACGTAAGCCGAAAACATATCGAAATTCTTAATCTTTTACTCCTGACAGAACTAAGCCAAACCGAGGATCCTCTCATATAGGTGTCCTCTCATAATTTCTTGTTAATTAATAATTGAGTGCTAATTTGGTAGCAAAACCACTTTTATTATTCAATTACTTTTGGTTCTGTTTATTCCCAACCTCAAAACACTTTTCACATCAATCACACCAGGGAGTTAGCTTAATAAATTAGGCAAGGAAATCAATTTTCAGGATCCAACTACTCCACAAGGAAAACAAACAATTATAACAAATGTAAATCATGAAAATACTGTTAATTGGTTTAGCAATTTTAGGTCTTACCACCCTAGCACTTTCCCAAGATAACACTCATATAATTAAGAAAATAAAATTAGAGGATGTCATAGAAACTCCAATGAAAAATGTGAATTATTGTCAGGTCGTCTAATGCATCAAGCGAAGTAAAAGAGCTTCAATATGAATCTGGTCGTTAGGACATAAAAAACTCCAAAACATTTTCGAAAACTTATGACTGCCTTGAGGTGTTGTTCAAAAATAGTGATGGCAATATTATAGTTACCTATGGCGATGATGGAGAACTTCTTAATTCTGTTTAGACATACGAAAATGTCCGATTACCTAAACCTGTGCTAGAAACAATCAAGCTTAATTATCAAGATTGGAATCCTAACTCTCTTCTTACTTGGTAAGTTATTATCAAGACAAGGATGTCAAAAAAATATACCATGTTCAAATCAAAAAAGACGATGATAAGATGATAAAATGAGTTTAAAGATTGATTGTCAAGGTGTCATCTTAAATCATAACGAATTGTAATTCCAAATTAATCTAAAAAAAAGCGTAACCCAATAAGAGGATTACGCTTTTTTAATGAACTCAAAAGGCAGTCATTCCATCATGCTAAAAAATATTATCTTTTATAGGTAGCAATAAGCTTTATAGTTACTACATTAGTAACTCCTTGCTCAACTATTGTCACTTTATCTTCTGTCACTAAAGTCATTGCTGATTCAGAAAGTTCTGTAATATTAAAGTTCTGTGTGTCCTTGTCAGCAACAATCATCAAATCATTACCATTTCTCGACCAAGTGCCGTCCGACGTAAATTCAAGATTTTCAATATTTCGTACCTGAGTTTGACCCAAAACGATAGATGTTAGCTCAATATTATATGCACCTTTAGATGTCAGTAAATTCGGCTCTGCCAATGTTATTGTATAATTCACATCATATCCTCTTCCTACTGCTTCAATTACAAAGAACTCACCGTCAAATTTGTAAGTTGTTGTTGATGTGTAATCAACTGAAACCCCTTTCCAAGTGCCAAGGAGCTTTACATTATTTACAGGATTATCATCATCGTCATTAGAACAAGAGCTCATCATCGTCAATGTAAATGCAAGAAATAAAACCTTGAAATATTTCATATGAAATTTTTTTATTGTTAATTATTTGTTAAACATAACGTAATTCTTTTACAATACATAAAATTTAAAAACAAAAAAACGCAACCATATAAATGATTGCGTTTTTACCTCTAACTTCTTGCTTTAAGCTCATAAGATGCTTCGACAGGCTCAGCATAAGCGATTCACTCAATCCCGATGAAAAATCGGAGATTGGTTCTCTGTTTATTTCACTTCTTCAAAATCAACGTCCTCAACATCACTGCCCTCATGGGACTGTCCACCTTGACCAGCATCAGGTCCTGGTTGTGCACCACCCTGAGCATCACCTTGTGCTTTGTACATTTCTTCGCTAGCTACTTTCCAAGCTTCATTGATTTTCTCAAGAGCGGGGTCAATTAGTGCGACATCTTTAGATTCGAAAGCTGCTTTCAATTCTTCAAGTGCTTCTTCAATTGGCTTTTTCTTATCATCCGATAATTTTTCACCAAATTCTTTCAACTGACTTTCTGTTTGGAAAATCATCGCGTCAGCAGCATTTAATTTTTCAGCTTTCTCTTTTGCCAATTTATCAGATTCAGCATTTGCTTCAGCATCAGCTTTCATCTTTTTGATTTCTTCTTCAGTTAATCCAGAAGATGCTTCAATACGAATATCCTGTGTTTTTCCTGTTGCTTTATCGCCTGCAGTAACATGGATAATTCCATTGGCATCGATATCAAAAGTCACTTCAATTTGCGGCGTTCCACGTTGTGCTGGTGGAATACCATCTAAATGGAAACGACCAATTGTTTTGTTATCGGCAGCCATTGTACGCTCACCTTGTAATACATGGATTTCCACTGAAGGTTGATTGTCGGCAGCGGTTGAGAACACTTGCGATTTTTTAGTCGGAATCGTTGTGTTAGCCTCAATCAACTTAGTCATCACGTTACCCATAGTTTCGATACCAAGAGATAACGGAGTCACGTCAAGAAGCAATACATCTTTTACATCTCCTGACAAAACACCACCTTGAATGGCAGCACCTACAGCTACAACT
>JBARDR010000449.1:0-2173 GCA_049795335.1 Gelidibacter sp.
GGCTTATGCGGAGAAGACTTATATACCAAACTTAGTGTTGGGATCCGGCACACGTAGTTACTATTTGAAAGGCGAACTTTACAAGACGGTTACCAAAGATGAGAACTGGGTCTCAGGCAAGGCTCATACGACAGAAGAATTCAAAGACAAAAAGGGCAAGGTCGTATTAAAACGTACCTACGGTACTTCTAAAGTAGGTGGTACGATAGTACCAATTGCACCTCACGATACCTATTATGTTTATGATGACTATGGTAAACTTAGTTATGTGTTGCCGCCCAAGGCAGAGCCTCAAACGGCACTTCCTAGTGCAACAGTCCTGAACGAACTTTGTTACCAATATACCTATGATTATAAAAACAGGTTAGTGGAAAAGAAAGTCCCTGGAAAAGGTTTGGAATATATTGTATATAATAAGTTGGATCAGCCCATTTTGACGCAGGATGCGAACCTAAAGGTTCAGAACAAATGGCTGTTTACCAAATATGACGCTTTTGGTAGAGTGGCCTACACGGGGGAAATGACCAAAGACATTGGTAGGATTGCTTTACAGACAGAAGCTGATGGTGCGCTTTCTCAAGCTGTGGTAAAGCTAGCTTCGGCTACGACTATTGACGGAACGACACTCTATTATGACAATGGTGCTTATCCCAAAAACCAGATCACGGATATATTGACCATCAATTATTATGATAATTACACGTTTGATGGCTTTATCAACATACCTGATTCAATTTATGGTAAAGCTGTCTTAAATTATAACAATCACGCTAGTACCCAAAAGTGGACTAAAGGACTCGCAACAGGCAGCAAAGTGAGGGTGCTTGATCAAACTCCTGAAAAATGGATTACTACTTATACAGGTTACGACTCAAAAGGACGTCCTATTTTTGTAAGGAGTGTGAATGATTATTTAGGAATCGTTGATGTTGTTAAGAGTGACTTGGACTATACAGGCGCTGTTGATAAAATGGTTTCCACGCACACTAAAAACGGAAAGGCTATTGAAACTAAAGATGTCTTTCGTTACGATCATATGGGAAGGATGGTCACCCATACTCAGGAGCTTAATAACAAGATTGAGGTCATTGTGGAAAACACCTACGATGATCTCGGACAGCTCACCAGCAAGGGTGTTGGAGGGAAATCTACACAAGGAAGACTTCAAAATGTAGATTATACCTATAATATCAGAGGTTGGTTGAAAGAAATAAATGATCCGTTGGATTTAGGTGTAACTTTATTTGCTCTTAAAATTAACTACAATGCAAATAATCACGGCGGGACAAAATTGTTCAATGGAAATATTTCAGAAACTGAGTGGCGTACAGCGAATGATGATAACAGTTTACATTGGTACAAGTATGATTATGACGCTTTAAACCGATTGACAAACGCTACAGATAATTTCGGTAAATTAAAAGAAACTTTAAATTACGACAAAAACGGTAATATTACTGATTTAGTGAGGCTAGGACATGTCGTTGGAGGCAATACAATTCCTAATATAACCATAGCTCAGCATTTTGGTGTTATGGACAATTTAGTATATGATTATGAAACCAATAGTAACAGATTAAAAAAAGTATCGGATACTGGTAATAAGACTTATGGATTTAAAGATGGCGCCAATACTGGTGATGATTACACCTACGATGTTAACGGCAACATGATAAAAGATCTCAACAAGGGTGTCTCTAGTATTGCTTATAATTATCTTAATTTACCAAAACAGGTGAGCTTTGGCAATGGAAATATTTCATATATTTACGATGCGACGGGATCAAAGTTGAGCAAGAAGGTGGTTGAAAGCGGTAAGACAGACATATTTACCTATTATGCCGGCAATTATGTGTACGAGGGCAGTTCATTGAAATACTTTTCCCACCCAGAGGGTTATGTGGATGCTGAAGATGGGTATGAATATGTGTATCAGTATAAGGATCATTTGGGAAATGTTAGATTGAGTTATAAGGATGTTAGCTTGACCAATACTCCAAATTTGGAAATACAGGAGGAAAACAACTACTATCCCTTTGGACTTGAACACAAGGGTTACAATAAAGGTAATGTTGTAAGTACCAATATTGCGCTCAAGAGAAAATTTGGAGGGAAAGAGTACCAAGATGAATTGAATCTTGGCTGGTATGATATTACAGCAAGGAACTACGAT
>JBARDR010000450.1:0-1888 GCA_049795335.1 Gelidibacter sp.
CTGCGGTATTGTATGGTGTTATTCAGGAAATTTAGATAATGTAAAAGAAGTGTTTGCGCCCATTTTTGCAATGAATCCCTTCTTTGAGCATGTAGGAGAAATGCCTTACCCAGCAATGCAAGCATTATTTGACGGACTTTATCCTCCAGGCTTACAATGGTATTGGCGAGCCGATTTTTTTAATGAATTAGGCGCAGAATCAAGAAAACAGCATTTAACGTTTGGCCATAAAATACCAACCTTACTATCACAAATGCATCTGTATCCCATCAACGGCGCTGCATCCAGAGTTAAAGAAGATGAAACCGCATGGGCTTATCGAGATGCAAAATATGCTGGAGTAATTGTAGGCGTTGATCCAGATTCTGAAAATAAAACTCAAATCACGACATGGTGTAAGGATTATTGGAAAGCCTTACATCCATATTCTTCAGGAGGTGCCTATTCCAATTTTATGATGGATGAAGGACAAGCGCGCATCGAAGCAAGCTATAAGCATAATTATAAACGTTTGTCTGAAATAAAAAAAGTCTATGATCCTCATAATTTTTTCAGAGTAAATCAAAACATCATACCAAATTAAATGTTGAACTTAAAGAATTAGTTCCGGTCAGCGGGACTTTTTTTAATCCCAAGAATTCATCTTTTTATTTTTTGAATATTTTGGCATAAGTCATCCAAATCGGTATCGGATTTACCATGGACAACCTTCAAAATTTTTCTTGAAATTCACCATTAATAAATCATCTTCTTCACTTTTTCAATGAACTTATATCAAAGTAATTGCACCCCGATTTCATTCATTTTGCGCATAATAATTTTTAGTGGTAAATTCTTCATCCTCCATTGTTACATCTTTAACTTCGAAAATAACCCTGGAATAAACCACTAATAACAGACATACTTAAAAACTATCTTCACAATCTGATATAAATCATTTTCTGCCTAATCATAAATTCATAATTTTACTTTTATACGGAAAGCCTTACATTTACTCTCAATTATTAAATCAAAACCACATGAAGCATCATATTTTATTACCTACAGATTTTTCAGAAAATGCATGGAGCGCCGCTCTTTATGCCTTTAAATTATATGCCAATGAGCCTTGTACTTTTTACTTTTTACACGCTTGGACTTTTGTAAATACAGGATCTCGAACCTATATTACCCCAGATTATATCGATAAACTGATGGACACTTCTGAAGCGCAATTAAATGCCCTAAAAGAGCGTGCTGTAAGTGAAAGAACCAATAGTGCGCATAAGTTTGAAACCATTTTCACTACGGATTCATTGATTGATTCTATTATATATGCGATTGAAAAAGAAAAAATAGACTTGTTGGTCATGGGAACAAAAGGTGCGACCGGAGCTAAAGAGTTTCTTTTGGGAAGTAATTCTGTCAACGTGATCAATAAGGTTAAACTTTGCCCTGTCATGTTGATACCTGATAATTATGAATATGAAACTCCTAAGCAAATGGGATTTCCAACAGATTTCAATAGACTTTATGGCGAAGAATTATTGGCCTTAAAAAAATTAGCGGCTTTACATGATTCTGACATTAACCTCCTTCACATTAACGGGATGGATAAACTGACAGATACACAACGCAATAATTTTGATATCCTAAAAGAGTATTTAAAAAATGATCCACATACTTTTTATTGGAAAGCAGATTATGCCAAAAAAGAACAAGCCATCAAGGATTTCATCAAGGAAAACAAGATTAATATCCTAACCATGATCAATTATGAGCATAGTTTTATCGAGAAATTAACCAAAGAGCCTGTTATAAATAAAATGGGATTTCATTCCGAAATTCCCTTTGTGGTCATCCCACGTATAGAGCGATAGCAATTACTCCAAATAATCTTCCAAGGTTA
>JBARDR010000451.1:0-6889 GCA_049795335.1 Gelidibacter sp.
CTGTTCTGGAACAAATAGTTCTTTATCAGCTAAAGCTTTTATAAAAACCTCATGGGTATCCTGTAATAGTTCAGACTTTTTAGTTTTAAATTCTTCCAGAATAGGACCAAATAAAAAACCGTCGGTTGCAAATGCATGACCACCACAATTCAAACCAGATTCCACGCGATATTCAGAAACCCAAAGGCCTTTTTTTGCCAGGAATTTTCCCTGAATTATCGCCGACCTATAATCACTTACTTTTAAAATGATTTTCTTTTTTAAATAGCCGTTTGTATCGGGATAAAAATCGTTGAATTTCTCAAAATAACTATATAATCTCGGATTCATCCCGGCAGAAAGCACCACAGATGATTCTAAAGTACTATTGGCAAAACCACGAAGCGCGGCATGCGCATCATTAAACTCAATAGACAGTTGTTTAGATCTAATAAAATTATCCTTGTCGATCTTGGTCATGATATTGACGTCAATTTCGCCAGCCGACAAATGGGTGTCAATATAATTTGCAATACTTTCTTTAATAGCCACACCTTCTTCCAAAATCCTTGAAAGACCATCTTTTATAGTGGATTTATTAGGAAGCATCCCTATAAAATTATCTAAAGCCGTTTTGCTTTCTGTTAATTCTTCCTTGAATTTTACAAATTTATCTTTAACAATAGTATCTACTAAATTCAAATATGCCGTGATACGTTTTGCGCGGTAATCTTCTACTTTCTGTGTGATTTCTTGGTAAGGCAAACTAAATTTTTGACTGTAAAAAGCATTCATTTTTTCCAATAAATCATCATCAATAATAGAAATGACAGACGAAATACCATATTGTGCAACCCGAATGGGGCTATCTATAGTATAAGCTAAACCCATAACAGGAATATGAAAAGTATGCGCTTGTTTGGATGTAATCATAATATGTGTTTTTTTTTAAATAATCAAGCGTCAAATATTATACATATTAAGCGCTCAAAACGTGACAATTGTCATGTGATTTTAAATTTTAATTCCGTTAATTCCTTAAGATGAACCTAGGTTCAGACTATGTTGTATAATTTGAAACTTACCAAAGGATCTGGATTGAAGTTGAAGGTTTCAAATGGAAAATTAAAAAACCTGACAGGTTATGGAAACCTGCAAGGTTTGATGTTTGATAAATCATATTAAACCGAGGAGGAGAGCTCTTGGTATGGTTTTAAGTTTTTAAAATTTCCGGCGAATAACGGATTCCTTCCCTTTTTTCAAGGGAATGTGGATTTTAGCCCAAAAAAAGGCTTAAAGACGGAAGGTTTATAGATAGCAAAACACTTTAAATATAACTTAAGTATTTAAAACACAACTTCATTGGAGGCACCTGCCTCCTCAGGCGTTTTAAAAATGATAAAAGGCATTTTCATAATGGGTTAATTCTTGTCTCGTTTTATTCTTTAATACAGCAATAATATCAAATCGTGTTTCTAAATCGATGTCATTTTCAATGATAAATGCATCCATCGCTTTGACTAGTAATTTGATTTTGCTTGATGTCACAAATTCTTGAGGATCACCAAAAAATTCAGAATTCCGGGTTTTGACTTCTATGCATATCATCATATTGTCATGCTTTGCGATAATATCGATTTCTGCTTTTTGATAAAAGTAATTTTTGCACACAATCTCATAACCTTTGGTGAGAATGAAGTCTGCGGCTAGTTGTTCGCCTATTTTTCCGAGTTCATTGTGGTGCGCCATAATAAAATTAGTTAGCCGTATTCAGTTTTCAGTCGGCAGACGGCGTTATGAAAAAAATTTTCGTCACAGTCTTTTTCATGACATAAAGCTTATATTTTACCATCACAATATTTCTACCTACTAAGCTGAAAATCTTACACATAGATTAATATACTACTAATTTAACAAAAGAAAGCAGACCGAATTAATAAACAAATTATTTGACCAATTCCATTTATTTTTGAAGCATTCAATTATGTCACCTTCTATATTGTCTCGCTTTAGGCGTATTAAACGGATTGTATGCACGTTGTTTTTTAATGGTTGGACAGAAGCACACCACTTTTTTGAAGGTTTTAAAAACCGCATCTTATTAAGAGCGCTTGTTGTATAATGCGTTGCATGTCCAACTCAATTTCGCGAAGGCTGTCTCAATAAAATCCTGCAAAAATTTAGAAATAGCGATCAAAATAGCACGGCAGTGATTGATACTAACAATCAGTTTTTGGGTATTTTAAATCGAGAACATTTACGTCCTTACCTTTTAGGAAAAAAGCCAACGTCTGAAACAACGGTAAGTCAACTAGAGATAAACCCTTCAATCATCGTTAATCCCTCGGAGTCCGTCATGAAAGTCACGAAGATGTTTGACGAAGCATCTGTGTGGCATTTGCCATTATTATAATGAAAACAAGACGTTTTGCGGCTTAATCAGTCGCTCGAAAATTCTTACCAATTACCGTGCTTTACTCAGAGATTATTCAGAATGATCTGATCTATCAAAGACAACTGTAGACTGCTCTTTAGTAACCTTCAACTCCATATTTCTCCCAAAAATAATTGCTCTATTATCATCTTCATGTCCGGCATGCATCTTAAAAGCGATTGGAAAATCATAATCTGAAAGCGCATCTAAAATCAGTTGCTCAATGTCACTTCCCCAAGGCGTTGTGTTCACTCTCACATTTGAAAAATCGCCAACAATTACCCCATTACAATTATCAAAATAACCAGCGCGTTTTAAACTTTGCAACATCCTATCGGTATGATACAAATGCTCGCCCACTTCTTCTATAAACAGAATCTTTCCAGAGACATCAATGCTTGTTCTAGATCCTAACATCGTATGCAACATAGTTAAATTGCCACCAACCAGTTCCCCAGAAGCAATTCCTACTCTATTATACGCTGAACCTTCCAAATTATAAGCCAAGGGTTTTCCGAAAATGGCGTCTTTAAAAGTCGCCACACTTTCTTCAATGCCCTTCAAATCAACTGTGATTCCAGCAGCCATAATAGCATGGATCGATTCAAAGCCTTCATTGTGCAACTGATTGTGCAATGCGGTAATATCAGAATAACCAATAACCCATTTTGGTTTTTTTCTGAATTTGGTATAATCCAATTTATCCAATATCCTAACGGTTCCATAACCACCCCGAGCAGCCCAAATAGCGCTAATGGTTGGATCGTCCATAGCTTTCTGAAAATCGGAAGCACGCTGCGCATCAGTTCCTGCAAAATGATTGGAGTCAGCAAACAAGTTTTCTCCCAACACGGAATGTAAACCCCAACTCGTCAACAGATCTTGTGCACGTTGGATATCCGCATTTTTATTTTTCAAAACTCCTGAAGGTGCAACAATCGCAACGGTGTCGCCCACTTTTAAGTATAGCGGACGCACGAGCTTATGCTGTTTCATAGGGGATGATTTTTGTTGTGCCGACAGGTCTTGAATTCCAAAGACCAAAACAAGGCAACTTATTACGAGGGTAAGTGTGATTTTCGACATAACGTAAAAATACATTTTTTTTCTAAATGGAGGTCAAAATGCGTACTTTTGTAGCTTCGAAAATTAACGCGTCATTGCAAGAAAAACAAAGCTATCTGTCAGTTTATGATTACAATTAAAAATTGACACCTGCTTTGCTCCTCGCTATGAGCTTACCTTAAAATTATTGATTGATGAATCATCCAAAACGATATACCATTACTGCGGCCTTACCTTACACGAACGGCGCCATTCATATTGGCCATTTGGCAGGGGTTTACGTGCCTGCTGATATATATGCACGTTATCTAAGATTAACTGGAAAGGATGTGGCTTTCATCTGCGGAAGCGATGAACACGGTGTTCCAATTACTATAAAAGCAAAAAAAGAAGGCGTTTCTCCGCAAGATATTGTAGATAAATATCACGCGATCATCAAAACATCTTTCGAGGATTTCGGAATTAGTTTTGATAATTACTCGCGGACTTCGGCCAAAATTCATCACGATACTGCCCAGGAATTTTTCAAAACCTTATATGATAAAGGCGAATTTATTGAAGAAACTACCGAGCAACTTTATGACGAGGAGGCTAACCAGTTTTTAGCTGACCGTTTTGTTACGGGAACCTGCCCAAAATGCGGCAATGAAGAAGCTTATGGCGACCAATGTGAAAAATGTGGCAGCAGTTTGAATGCTACAGATTTGATTAATCCAAAATCGGCCATCACTGGAAATGTACCGACATTAAAACAAACTAAACACTGGTTTTTACCTTTAGATAAACACGAAGCGTTCTTAAAAGAATGGATCTTGGTGGGTCATAAAAAAGACTGGAAACCTAATGTTTACGGACAAGTAAAATCATGGATTGACGATGGTTTGCGTCCAAGAGCGGTAACCAGAGATTTAGATTGGGGTATTCCTGTACCACTTGAAGGCGCTGAAGGCAAAGTGTTATATGTATGGTTTGATGCACCAATCGGTTATATTTCCTCAACCAAAGAATGGGCCGCGCGCGTTGGAAAAGATTGGGAATTATACTGGAAAGATAAAGACACCAAATTGGTACATTTTATTGGGAAAGACAATATTGTATTCCACTGTATCATTTTCCCAGCCATGTTGAAAGCGGAAGGTTCCTTTATTTTACCTGATAACGTTCCGGCGAATGAGTTTTTAAATTTAGAAGGCAATAAATTATCGACTTCAAAAAACTGGGCCGTTTGGTTACCAGAATACTTGGAGGATTTCCCAAATCAACAGGACGTCTTACGCTATGCCTTAACCGCAAATGCACCAGAAACGAAGGATAATGATTTTACTTGGAAAGATTTTCAGGCAAGAAACAATAACGAATTGGTGGCCATTTTTGGCAACTTCATCAATCGTGTAGCGGTATTAACCGATAAATATTATAATGGTGTAGTGCCTGAACCATCAGAATTTAGCGCTGTTGATGAAGAAACTTTAGCGGCAATAAAAGCTTATCCTGAAGTGATTTCAAGTTCCATTGAACGCTACCGATTCAGGGAAGCCAGCCATGAATTACTGAATTTAGCCCGACTTGGCAATAAGTATTTGGCGGATGAAGAACCATGGAAACTCGTCAAAACAGATGAAGCACGCACCAAAACAATCATGTTTGTGGCTCTGCAAATCGCATCGGCTTTAGCGACCTTAAGTGAACCGTTTTTACCGTTTACTTCGGATAAATTAAAAGCGATGCTCAATATCAATTCTGGCGACAACCAGAATTCCTGGAATGATATTGCATCAAAAAAAGCACTGATTCCTACAGGACATCAAATTGGAAAAGCAGAACTTCTATTTTCAAAAATCGAAGATGATACCATTCAAGCACAGTTGGATAAACTCGTTGCGAGCAAAAAAGCAAATGAAGCAGCCAACCGTAAAGTAGAGCCTCAAAAAGAGACGATCACTTTTGAGGATTTCTCGAAATTGGATCTCCGTGTGGGCACAATTATTTCAGCCGAAAAAATGCCAAAAGCCAATAAGCTATTGGTTTTAAAAATAGATACCGGCATTGATATCCGAACGATAGTTTCTGGTATTGCTGAGAGTTTTACTCCCGAAGAAGTGGTAGGAAAACGTGTCACTGTTTTGGTCAACTTAGCTCCAAGAACATTGAGAGGTGTCGAAAGTGAAGGCATGATTTTGATGACCGAATCGGAAGACGGAAAATTAGTGTTTGTAAATCCTGACACCTCAACGGGCAAAGGAAACGCGGTTGTGCCTAACGGATTGCATATAAGCTAGATTGTTTCATCAAAAGAGACAATCTCCTTCAAACCGTTTATTATCTTTGATAATCAACATTTTTAAAGACAATACCATGAGAAACATACTAAGCCTATCCCTATTGATTTGCACAATCCTTTTCAGTTGTAAATCGCAAGATGTCTCTAAAAAGTCGTCCAATAAAGCTGAAACAGCACTTATTGGCAGCAAATGGATATTGACCAAACTCAATGGTGATCCCGTAAACTTAACCAGTGATGAGTTACAACAACCTTTCATTAAGCTGACCGAAACCGATCACGGTGTTGGTGGCAATGGTGGCTGCAATAGCTTTGGCGGCAGTTATACCTTAACCGACACACAGACGATTTCATTCTCACAAATGATATCCACCATGCGATATTGCGACGATCATGGTATTGAAGGCGTATTTATGGGCAATTTGCAAAAAGCAAGCACTTTTGTCATCGTGAATAATGAATTAACTTTAAAAGATGAAAACGGCTATGTTTTGGCAACTTTTGAGGCAAATAATGAAAAAACTAAATAATTGACATCCGATTACTATCGGCTTAATAGCCTTTATTTTCATCAGAATTCAATTATTTTAAAGAACCAAAAACTCAAAATATGAAGTTTACATTTATCAACACCTTATGCATAGCCCTTGTAATATTCGCTACCAGCTGTAATTCTCAAAAGAAAAATGAAGCCCAAATTACAGACGAACAACCGATGGAAACCATGGGCGACAACAGTAGGACATCCCTTGATTGGGCTGGCACTTATGAAGGCGAAGTCCCTTGTGCAGATTGTGACGGCATTAAAACTGTTATAACCATCAATCAAGATAGCACCTTTACCATTAAAGAAACTTATTTAGGCAAAGAAGCGAAGCCTTATGAAACCAAGGGCACTTTTAAATGGGATGATAAAGGTCAAAAACTTATTTTTTCAGACCCAAACAGACAATCATATTTTGTAGGCGAAAATACGCTTACTCAATTAGACAGCGACGGCAACAAAATTACTGGTGCTATGGAATCGCTCTATATTTTGAATAAAGTCAACGATCAATTAGTGGGTGAAAAATGGCATTTGGCAACCTTTAATGGCGAAGAAATCCAATATAAGGAAGCGAAATCTGAAC
>JBARDR010000452.1:0-2668 GCA_049795335.1 Gelidibacter sp.
TATATAGGAGTTGACAACTGTATGAACTGCACGAATGGAACGCTGACCTGCAAGTCCGTTCAGGCGGGTGGCGCTGATTTTTTATGATTAGAAATGATTTCTTCCAGAACGAATGTAAACAAACACCTGCTGATACTTGACACATGATTGACTTTAGTATAAAGACAACACTCCTCTTTATATAGAATCGCTATCATTTTATAAATGCGAACTAAGCCGCGTTAGCGATGGAGCCCTTGCTTGAACTCTTTTACGGGCGCCAAAGCGACCGTGAAAAGTGAGGGGCGAGAGCGCGGTGGTTGACCTTTTCGGGAAACCAAACGCCCAAACCAAAAAAACACTCCTTATTATATATAAGTGGACACCTATTTAAACTGAAGGAATGGAACGCTTACCTGCCGGTCAGTTCAGGCGGGTGACGCTAATTTTTTATGATTAGACCAAACAAAACAAATACTCCTTATTATACATAAGTGGATACCTATCTGAACTGAACGAATGGAAGACTGATTGGTTATGATTAAACAGGATTTCTTTAAGAACTGATGTACACCAACAGCTGCTCAAACTTGAGACATGATCGACTTTAGTATAAAGACAACACTCCTCTTTATATACAATCGCTCTCATTTTATATATACTGACTAATCCGCGTTAGCGACGGTGCCCATGCTTAAACTCTTTGGGAACGCCGGAGAGCGGAACCAAAAGTGTGGGGCGAGAGCGCGGTGGTTACCCTTTTCGGGGAACCAAACGCCCAAACTAAACTCCCTATTACATATAACTGGAAAACTATATGAATTGAATGAATAGAGAGCGGACCTGCACGTCCGTTTGGGCGGGTGACGCTTATTAACTATGATCAACAATGATCTATTGCGTCGTAAGTATAAATATCGCTAACTATATGTTGGTTTTTATAAATAAGAATTTATAGAAAGAAATTCCAAACTAAACCAAATCGGATCGTGAAATCTCTATAAGGGTTGTTTGGGGCGGAGAAATAATTGTATCCAGTAAAGGCTGAATTAAAATGTTCCGCTTTAAGATAGATTCTAGTTTGTCTCACTTTTGCATTGATAAAGAAGTCCAATCTTGGGAAATTTCCTAAAGTCGTTTGATTCTGGACATAAAACTCACCCAACAATGGATCATATCCATCCATGGTGTATTCTGTAAAATAATTAAGCGTGATTCCTGTTTGCAAAAAGAGGGCTTTCTTAAATAAATGATCGGAAAAGTAAATGGTATTTCGGGTTATGATTTGTGGAACGTTTAAAACATCTTCACCATTGATAACATTTTGATACATTATGGTATTGTCTAAAGCAAACTTACCAAAATGAAATTCTTTGGACACATTTAGCTTGAGGTAGTTTAATGTATTCTCAGATTGTACTGGTTTGACATTACCATTAAGATCCTTCGTGAAATAAGCGTGGTTGGCAATGGTGGTATATTCTACTTCAGCAGTGGCTATTTTATTCGACTGCACCTTAAACGCTAAGTTTTGAGTTTGAATATTCTTAAACGTCGTACTATTGTCCCAATTGTAATTGAGATAATCACTTTGATAGAGCAAAATATTAAAGTTGGCCTGCTTTGAATTGGAATTCAACCGAGCTATGGCTTTAATATCAGAGGTCAACTTATAGGATGCGTTGAGATCCAAAAAATTACCATTGAAATCTCCTGAGAGATTCAGACCAAATTCGCCATTTAAATTAAATCCACCGATTTGGTTCTGATAAGACGCTCCTATTCCAAATACGCTTCCTTTTAATCGATTTGGAATTCTGACATTATCAATAACGGCTACGGCATCATAGCCATAATTATAGTTGTTATAGTCGGCGCTGAATTGCACAGTTCCTAAAAGATCATTTTTATACTCTGCATAAAATCGATTTGAAAACTTTTCCAAAGTGACCTTATCACGGATATTTGCACTTAGAAATGCTGTTCCGAAAAAATCATTCTGTTTTCCTTGGGAAAATTGGTAGTATTTATCCTCAAATGAAATGATCTGACCAATGCTTAAATTATTGCTTAAACTATCTGACGCCTTAATAATAGTGTATTGATGATCGAGATGAAAACGCTTGCCTTCCAGAATATTTTCGGCATCTTCAAAAATTGGGGCAAATACGGATCGATTTAAAAACTCGGGATCACCAGAACGGAACTTTTCAACATCTTCATCTGACAACCCTCCATTTTCTTGATTGAGCAAATCCTGCATGACGATATGAGCACGCGCTTGATAGTTTTCATTCTTGGTAGTGTAATTTGTAGTAAACCTAAAATTACCAGTGCTGGTCAAAATATGCTGGTATTTTCCTAAAGATCGCAATCCTTTATAAGCTATTGAGAAATTGAACCGCTTGGAGGTATTGACCGTAAAAAAAGCATCCAATAATTGCCCCTGTTGAAATGCCGTTTTATACAAGAGCTCAGTTAGTGGCGTTGGAACATGAAAGTAGTTAATGTCCTCAATTTCCATATAATTGAAATGTTTAGCGCGGGCACCAAACAAAGGTAAAGAACGGTTGTTTTTAAAGTCGTGCTTTAAACTATTATAGGTTTGACCAATATTGGAAAACGGTAACAGGCCAAATTCATCCTTTCTAAGGTAATTGAATTTGTATTCTTTTTGAATCGATAAGGT